>JAZFYO010000331.1:0-4277 GCA_036443615.1 Binatia bacterium
AAAGAGTCCGGGGTGACATTGAGAATTCCCATGATGGCCGTCCGCCGGCGCATATCGATGATTCCGTGACGCGTGGACAGAACCCATTCACCCTGCCGGGGGCCAGCGGCTATGTTGTCCAAGCCAATTTGCGACCGATCATCCATTGATCTAAGGCTGAACTCCTATCCGAAATATTGCCCACCTGGTACCACCCGGAAGCTAATCCGGGATCAAGACCGGCTTACGAGATTCATCCCCAGACCACCTTAGGATCGGTGGACATAGCTCCTCCGGAGGACCGCGCCTCCAACTCCGGACCATCTGTATCAGAACTGAAAAACCGAAATAAGGAAGGCTAACGAATCCTTCGGGGGGTCATCTAGGCATTGGCCGTTTCGGGAGTAATGGAAATACCTGGTTCACTGTTCCCGCCAAATTCCTGAACTAAGGCATCTATCTCTGAGCCGTCCAAGACCTCCTTCTCCAATAGCCTCTGGGCCATCTTATGAAGGAGTTCAATGTTGGTCGTCAAGATATCCTTGGCACGCTGATAACACTCGATGATGATCCTCCGGATCTCGGAATCAATTTCAACGGCCGTACCCTCAGAGTAATCCTGCTGCTGGGTAAAATCTCTCCCAAGAAAGATCTGTTCCTCTTTCTTCCCAAAGGTCATGGGTCCCAACTTTTCGCTCATGCCCCACTCGCAGACCATCTGGTGGGCAATCTCGGTGGCGCGCTCGATATCATTCGCTGCCCCCGTGGTCATAAATTTGAGAACCACCTCCTCTGCCACGCGTCCCCCAAACAGGATCGTGATGTTGCTGAGGAGGTACTCCTTGGGAAGGGTATGCTTTTCATCGATCGGCAGTTGCTGCGTCAGCCCGAGTGCCATGCCCCGAGGGATGATTGTGACTTTATGGATCGGGTCGGTGCCTGGGAGAAGCTTGGCCACCAGGGCATGGCCAGATTCGTGATATGCGGTAATGCGTTTTTCTTCCTCAGTGATAATCATGCTCTTGCGCTCAGTGCCCATCATCACCTTATCCTTGGCCAGCTCAAAATCATGCATGTCGACCTTTTCCTTGTCTTCCTTGGCAGCCAGAAGAGCCGCCTCGTTGACCAGGTTCTCCAGATCTGCGCCAGCAAAGCCTGGAGAACCTCTGGCTAAAACGCTGATATCGACATCGCTCGCCAAGGGCACCTTGCGGGTATGCACTGCCAAGATCCCTTCCCTCCCCTTAATGTCAGGGCGAGGGACCACAACCCTCCGATCAAACCGACCTGCGCGAAGCAGGGCAGGATCCAGGACATCGGGACGATTGGTCGCGGCGATCAGGATGACCCCCTCATTGGACTCAAACCCGTCCATCTCTACCAAGAGCTGATTAAGGGTCTGCTCCCGCTCATCGTGTCCGCCTCCGAGTCCCGCGCCCCTTTGGCGTCCTACAGCATCGATCTCATCTATGAAGATAATGCACGGGGCATTCTTTTTCCCTTGGACAAAGAGGTCTCTTACTCGGGAGGCGCCTACGCCGACGAACATCTCGACAAAGTCAGATCCGCTGATGCTGAAAAAAGGAACCCCCGCCTCTCCCGCAATGGCCCGGGCCAAAAGGGTCTTGCCAGTGCCAGGTGGTCCAATGAGAATACACCCCTTGGGTATCCGGCCACCCAATCTCGTAAACTTCTTGGGGTCCTTTAAAAAGGCAATGACCTCCTGGAGCTCATCTTTTGCCTCCTCCACTCCCGCAACGTCGTTGAAAGTCACCTTAGTCTGATTTTCGTTGAGGAGACGGGCACGGCTCTTACCAAAGGACATCGCCTTCCCGCCTCCCACTTGCATTTGGCGCATAAAAAAGATCCACACGCCGACTAATAGAAGCATGGGAGCCCAGTTCAGCAGCAAGACGACGTACCAGGGAGATGCTTCCGCAGGTTTTGCTGCGATCCTCACCTTCTTCGCCCGGAGCGTCTTGACTAAGTCAGGGTCATCGGGGGCAAAGGTTCTAAAGGACTCCCCGCTTTGATATTTCCCTTGAATGTTCTGCCCTTGAATGGTGACCTCCGAAATGTCTCCCTTATCAACGGAGGCCCAAAAGTCGCTGAAGACAACTTCCGGTTCCCTGCCCTGCTGGCGAGTGAAGAAACTAAAGAGCAGGAGAAACATCAACCCCAGCACCAACCATAAGGCCAAATTTTTAGATGTTGCGTTCAAAGATTCACTCAGTTAGAATAAACTAGTCAAAAATCTAACACATACAAAGACTTAGTTCAATAACTCCCAGATTGTTCAAGCATTTATGACTGTGAGCCTTACCCTTAGGATTTCTTTGGTCTGAGACCCTGTTTTAGCAACATCACTCCTCCCGTACTGCGGTATCCACAAGATCTCTTCTCCCCTCAATACCAGAGGGAGGGTGCGCCGTACAGGGAGGGGAACCTTTTTTTCGATAAAAAGATCCTTGACCTTCTTGTGGCCAGTCATCCCCAAGGGCCGGAACTGGTCTCCTGGTCGGAAATTGCGCACTGTGAGGGCATCGGGGACATCGGCCGAATCAAAAAGGGCTTCACGGTTATCTCTAGGTCGTGGGAGGGAGGAGGACGAACACCTCAAGCTTTGAAGCTTCACTCCCGCCTCGGGGATGACCACCTCGCCTTCGAGCGGAAGGCTATAGCTGTAACACACCGGTGTTATTTTTCTGGGTTCTCTTTTCAGGAGGCGGAAGGCCTCATACTGCCTGACCAGTTTCCAACCTCCGGGGAGGGAGATGCGACCATTGGGTGGGCTCTGAGCGATGAAATTCCGAATCGTCTCTACGTGATCAAACGTGAACCCGTAAAGGCTTCCCAAGCTGGAATCAAGCCAGGCACGGATTACCCTGCGCTGGACTGCTTTGTCCTCTTGCAAGAAGGCCTCTCGCATGAGATGCCGATCGCGCACAACTCGCTCAAGACAGCTCCAGGCGATTCGATCCAGAACTCTCTCTTCATCTCTTAGAATCTCTGCCAAACGGACCAATCTCTCAGCCACCTTGCTATCGACCCTCTCTCTGAACTGGGGAAGGAGTCGGTGGCGAATCCAGTTCCGCAGGTGACGGACATCCAGGTTGGTCTGATCTGTTCGGGACTCAATACCATGCTCTGTCAGGTAAGCCATAATCTCCTGCCTCGAGGTCTCAATGAGCGGACGGACCAGCCATGACGCAGTTTTACCTGAATCCGGAGAGGTTAGCTTGCGAACCGGTGGCATACCGCTCAATCCCCCTCTCCCACTCCCACGCAGGAGCCACATGAGAAGAGTCTCCGCCTGGTCATCCCCCGTGTGCGCTGTGGCGACTTTATTGAGCCCGCACTGCTCCGCCACTGCAGCAAAAAACGCGTATCGCTCTTTCCGGCCCATAGACTCAAGGTTCCCCTTGCCGTCTTCCATCTTCCTTTGCGGCAGATCCACCTCTTTGAGATGAACCGGAATGGCTAATTTCTCTGCCATTTCAGCGACAAGGTGTGCATCTTTTCTAGCCTCTTCTCCTCGAATACCATGAATTAAGTGGGCCACTGCCAGACGGAGGCCGAATTCTCCTCTCAAAATGGACATCAGGGTGAGCAGCGCGACTGAATCGGGTCCACCCGAGACGCCTAACAGGACACCGTCGCCGTGGGAGAACATCTCGTGTTTTCGGATGGTCTCCCTTACCTTATCTTCAATGGTCGTCATGCCTTAGGAAAATTCTGCTCGGAATTCGGTCTCAAATCAAGGAGCAGGGCGAGAAGATTCCACATGGGAACGTCTTTTACTGGAGCGGTATAGAGAGTGGGGCTCTCCGTCAAAAAGTATGGGCTCAGAGGTAGTCGAGGGGCGTGTGTACATTTCCGAGAGAGAGGGAGCCGGAAGGTTTTCTTCCTCGAGGAGTCTGGATTCAGAGATAGCCGAGGGGGCCCGCCCCTCAGCGGGAGCCAATGGGTCTCTGCCTGTTTGTTTTCGATAACTTAACCCAATCTTCTCTCTCTTTGAGAGCATTTAGAATCGGATGACTCCATTTTTCGGAGCAGACCCCGTCGCCCACAAATACTGCTCCGAGGGGAGCGAGACGGAAGGCCGCGGGCACCTGAACGTGGAGGTTCCGTCAGGCCCAGACCTGAGGAGTAAGTAGCCTGGGGCAGGATAGGGTGGGGCCTTTAAGGACAGTCCCATGGCCCGCGGGCGAAAGGCTCGGTCCCCGAGGAGAGGCAAGGCCGACGGGGCAGACCCTCTCGCCCACAAATACTCCTTCGAGGGGAGCGAGACTGAAGGC
>JAZFYO010000332.1:0-2833 GCA_036443615.1 Binatia bacterium
ATTTGACTCGCTCCACCGTTATCCGTAGAGGTGCTAAAGGTCACGTTCACCCCGAGCGCCTTACCGACGAGTTGATGATGACAGTAGACGTCATCGGGCCCTCGCGTAATCAGACCGTCAACATCAGTCTTACTCAATCCCGCATCTTCAATAGCGTTTTTAGCAGCAACGGTAAAAAGCCCGATGGGCCCGAGATCCGGCACCTTGCCAAGCTTGCTCTGACCCACCCCGACTATAGCGTACTTGCCTCTGAGGTTATTACTCATATGGCCCTCTTCCTAACTAATTTCACCTTCGAGTCTAGGAGGTTTCGAAGAGTATCCGATGACTGAACTCATGTCAATAAAATGGGGCATGCGGATAACGAGCCCACCGGCTTGAGCCGCAATTTCCCTTCCGCCACTATTAAGCTTGTGTCCTGATGGTCTTTGACGAGCTTTGGGGCGAGAGACCGGTAAGGTTCCTGAAGAAGTTCCGCCCAAGGAAGGTGTATTTCCTGGACATGTCCGTCTGCATCAATAATACGAAAGTCAGCCATTCCTGTCCCTTTTCCCCGTCCTTACTACCGACTCTTAGACGCGCTACTCATCACTCATTGCCGGTTGTACAGTCGCACACAGTTGTCCCATAGAATTTTTTTCATCGAAGCCTCACTGATTCCGGGAAGCGCCATAAATTCCTCTACTGCGTGTGGAAAGTGAGCGTCAATGTGTGGATAATCGGTGGAGATAACAATATTGTCGTCACCAAGGCGCGGAATCACATCGGAAACCAGATACTCATCCACATCCACTGAGATAAAGCACTGTCGCAGAAAGTATTCACTTGGCTTAAGGGACAACGGAATGTCCGCCAAAACACCGTGAAGTTTTGCTCTCTCGTCCAAACGGTAGAGGAGCCATGGTAGCCAGGCGCAGTTTCCCTCCAGGAAGGCAACTTTGAGGTTAGGAAATCGTTCGAGTACTCCGCCGGCGCAAAAGCTTGAAACCGCGAGGATTAGCTCAACCGGGTTGCGCAGCGCCGTTGCAACAATGCATGCATTGGGGTGGCCATACAACTCCTGCGCAACCTGGTCCTGCTTGGGACTTGCGGGCGGATGAAAGCAGAGGGGAACCCCGAGGCGTTCAATTTCGGCCCACAGAGGATCGAAATAGCGGTCGTGAATGCGCCGGCCATTCACCGGCTCGGGGCAAACCGAAAGCCCGACGGCGCCTTTCTCAACGGTTCGCCGGGCCTCGTCCACAGCCAGGCCTACATCGTGCAGGGTCAGTAGACCTGACGGCTTGAGCCGGGTTGGGTCCTCCTTGCAAAAGTCTGTAATCCAATCATTCCACGCACGGCAGAGGTCATTGGCGTATTCGGGCTCAAAGCTGTCATCACAGTGTAGTGGAGAGGTGCGGAACAACACGGCCACGTCCAGACCCTCTTGGTCCATGGCCACAATCTGTGAGGCCGAATTGTAACCGCACTCAACCGCAAAGCCGTAGCGCTCCGCTACAAGGCTCTCGCCGTGAATCAAGAGCTTTTTTCGCGGCCGCAACACCGTACCGTTGCCCAGTTGAAACTGAATGCGGCCATGTTTTGTCCGTCGTTCTCCCCTGGGGATACGATCCCCCCACCTGGGGCTCATGTATTTCTCATAAAGATCAGGGGCATCATAGACATGCATGTCACTGTCCATGACCTTCATACCGTTCTTTGCCATAACATTCCTCCCTCGAATTAGATGCTGGTTGCTATTTTTCTAGTGGGTGAACTTCGATGATCTGTCGATCTTCTTAGGTCCACTCCTTTCCTTGGTTGGACTGAAAACAATCCGGTCAATAACAAAGACAACTGTACCCTGTCAAGACACAATACCTTTAGTGAGCAGGCAAAGCATCGCCCTTCGGCGCCTCGACCACCAGCCACAAACTTGAGATGACTCAGAGTGTCCCTTGGAGGACAGTTCCCCTAATTTCGCTAGTGGAACCTCTGCCTCACAAAGGGCGCAGGCGGCTGCGAAATTGTAACTTTTCCACCCTTTATACTCTCTTACCCTAAAAGCGATCAGGCTTCTCAACGAGCGCAGGGAAACCCTGCAACTCTGCTGATCGTCTTAGAAGCGACCCATAGGATGCAGGCCACCCGCTCACCCTGGCAGCACCTTGATGCTCCGCTGGCACCTGGTCGCCGGGAGAATTTTTGGCTTCTCAGTGGCTGAAATTAAAAAGGGAGTCCCTATCTTTTACCCACTGACTACTCCCAAATGACCCGAGCAATTCCAAAACTCCGGGTGCACTTGCTTCTCTCTCTCTGGAGCAAGACGGTGGCAGGCCCCGCACAAATCCCGCACAGTTGGTAGAACACAATTAAAAAAATGTCATGACAGCGGCACTCTCTTGCTCTTTATATCCCCGGTGAGCTGGAGACGATAATTTGTCAATTTTTTTGGGCTCGGAGCCGCTCTAGGCTTGAGTTTGCTAAGGTTGGCACACGCTGATAAGGAGAAAAGGATGCGATTTGCTTCTGTGAGGCCGGAAGGCCTATGAATTATTTCGGATAATGACCTTATCCTTATATGAGAGGTCCTGGGACAAGAGGGTTCCCTCCCCAATGGTGCGACGATGGTTGATCTCATCACCCGATACGATTCGCTTAAGCCCTCACTGGAAAAGGCGCTGGCAGAAGGGCACCGTGATAATCTGGTCCCCGGGAGACTTAAGGCCCCTGTCCAAAGACCGTCGAAAATCTGGGGAGCGGCGTCTAACTACCGGAGAGGCAGTAGAGATTTGGGGGAGGGAAAGGGTAGGGGCACGGCACAGGCATACACGCCTGAGGATATTCTGGAAAT
>JAZFYO010000333.1:0-13524 GCA_036443615.1 Binatia bacterium
GCTGTTGCCACCGATGGAGGCCAGAATCAAACGTCGGGGTGGGTAAACCCTCACATATCGCACATTGCTTCCGATGCCCGTTCGGGGGCCCTCAATGATGCCCCGCGGTTCCACGTCACCGTGGGCAGTGCGATCAAAGATCAGAATCCGAGCTCTACGCTCCTCGTCTTCGTCGGAGGTGACGATCAGTACATTATTGACGGGATCCACAGCCAGGGTTCTTAGCCAGATCTTGATCTGCGTTTTCGGGCCACGAATCACCCGAATGGGTGGGACGTCACCGTCGGCAGTTCGAGGAAACACCAAAACACGATTCGACTCCGCCACATACAGTTCGTCATGAACAGCATCCACATCTACCCCCGAGTTCGGGTACTGCAATTGCGTCAAAGGCCCCTGCAGAACCCGGAGGGGAGCCTCGTTCCCAGTGGTTCCGCCCCGGAACGCCAGGATGGCCTGAGCAAAAGGATTGGTGACGAAGATTTCATCGTTTACCTCGTCGTACCGGATGCCGTGCATGGAGCGGCTTAATTTGGTCATCGGTCCCGCAATTGACCTATTGGGTACGACTGACCCCTCCGCCATCCTGGCGAAGGCCCCGATCTGGGGATAGGCCACTCAGTTGGGCGCCAGGATCTCGCCCCGTTTGGTGTCATATTCCAGTGCCCCGATACTTCCAAACATCGGCGATAGCCTGCCCTCCGGCGCGCTCCGGATCACGCGAAGCGGGGGGGTATCCCCTTCCGCGGTTCGCGGGTAGACGGTAAGCGAGTAGTTGGCGAAATTGGCGACCACAATCTCCTGATTCTCTGCATCCAGGAACACGCCATGAGGAGCCTTGAGTTTGGTCTTGGGACCCTTGATGACTCGAGTGGGGACCACATTCCCGCTATCGGTGGTGCGAAAAACCAGAAGCGAGTCACCGTAGGCATTGACCACGAAGAGTTCCTGGTGTTCCACGTCTATATGAATGTGGGCCGGCCAGCTTAACTGGGTTTGGGGGCCCTGAATGACCTTAAGCGGGGGGACATTTCCGTTCGCCTTGAAGGGATAAACCGTGATGGAAGGAGAGCCGAACCTTCCGGAACCGGGAATAAACCAGTCCTGGCGGTATTCGTGCGACCAACTGGTGTCCGGGTGGACCCAGGTACGGACACCTCCTTCATCCACCACCGGCAGTTCGCGAAACCCCCTCCCCGACTTCAGGGAGGTCGCAGCCCCCCGATTGACCACATACATCAACTGGTTTTTGGTGTCCAGGGCAATGCCGTGCACATAGGCCAACTGAGTTTTGTACCCTTGCAGAATACGGAGGGGCGCCTCCTTCCCTTGGGCCATCTTTCGCCACACCAGCACCGACGGGGGATGTTGAGTGGTGACGTACATTTCCTGAGCCTCTTCGTCAACGGCGATGCCGAAAGTCCGGTGCGGCGTAACGAGTTGTCGGTCAGGGGCCACGTTCCCCCTTGCCTGGCGAGAGAAGATGTTCAGGAAGTTCGTCACATCATTGTTAACCGAAAAAATATCCCCACTAGAAGGATCCACATAGATTGCGCAGTTGTCGCTGATTCCTGTTTGGCGGCCTCCGATGATCCGCTTCGGTTCAGTCATCCTGGCCGTCGGAGAAGTATTGTCCAGCCGGTCATAGACCAGGATCCGGTTCATGTTTTCGTCTTGCGCCACAATCTCATCATGGGTCGTGTCCACCCCTACGGCACTGTATCCCGCATAGCCCTCTTCAATGGTCCGCAAGGGGGAACGCTGTATCCGGATGGTGGTCCAGTCATCTGAAGAAGCCGGCTCCTGCGTGGAAAAGACCCAGCCGCCTGCCGTAGCTAGCAGAGCCACGGCCACCCAGGCACCGGCGCTGCGGCGAAAAAAATGAAAGGTCACATTCCTCATGATAGGGCTTCCTCCTTCTTTCTTTGTATTCTCATAGCCAGTCCGGCATGGGGTTCCCGGTCTCAAAGCGAAAGAACAAGATTCTACTGGTGAAAGAGCTATAGGAGATGCATCCCGTTGTCAAGGAAAACCTTCCCCTTGGCGCCTGGGTGGGTGAGAGGCCTCGGCCTGCTGCAGTCCAAGTCGAGGGGTAATTCTGTTTGCCTTTGAACCCCTACCAGGGTTATCATCTACGACAATTCGCACCCGACTTTCGGGGGGAGTCAAGCGAGGATAGCCACCCAGAACTTATCCCTGTGAAGGAGGAGAAAAATGGGAGCAACTGAATTTTTGCTAGCCAATTCTAACTCGGGTCAGACCACCGACTTTTGTCATTTCTTGAAAGGGTCTTTCCTATTGCTTATCCCAGTCGCTCTCCTGGCCTGCTCCTCTGTCCCGCCGCCGGAGAGCGTAGTGCAGATCGGGGGATTTAGTCGGGAACCTGCCAGCCTCATTGCGGAAAGAGAAGGCTTCCTTCAGGAAGAGGGAATCCGGATGGAGTACACGCGGGTGAATGCCTCTCTGGAATTGATGCAGGGCTTTGTGGACGGCACGTTCGACTTGATTCATACCAATGCGGATAACATTATCGCCTGGGCAGAGGGCCAGGGAGCGGACCGCACACCCCATGATTTCATTATTTTTATGGGAGGAAGGAAGGGTCTGCAGCAGCGACTGACGGTCGGCCCCGAGATTAAGAGTTTCGATGACCTGAAGGGAAAGACGCTGGCGGTGGATGCCTACAACACGGGCTATGCCCCAGTTCTGGTATACATGCTGAAGCAGGAGGGGTTAACGCTGGAGCAGGATTATGAAATGAAATCAGTGGGTGGAGGAAGGCTCAGGCGGGAGGCGGTCAAGAGAGGAGAAGCTGTAGGAGGCTTTATGAGCCTGGATGAGGAACTGGAAGAACGGGGATTCTATCTGCTGGCCCGCAGCGATACCTACATCTCCAGCTACGCGCGGGGAGCTGGGGCCGCTCGACGGAGCTGGGCGGAACAGAATGAGGACTTGTTGGTCCGCTATATCCGAGCGCTGGCTCGTGCGGCTGACTGGCTCCTGGACCCTCAAAATAAGTCGGCAGCGATTGAAGTCTTTCGCTGGGCCAACCCGGAAGCCCCCGAAGAAGCCGAAGTATTCTATGAGGAATCGGTCCAGCCCGAGTTTGGTGTGATGCCCCAGGGGAAAGTGGATCGAGAGGGTATTCAGACTATTCTGGAAATCCGGGAGGTCATGGGCGAGATGCAAGCTCCTTTGCCGTCCCCAGACAAGTACATTGAGGAAAGCTACCATCAGAAGGCCATTGCATCGCTGGGCGGAAACTAGGAAAGCAGCTCTTCAGGCTAACCCTCTCTATTCGGGTCTTCTCTCAATGACCCCCTTCTTGATCACATACTCGATGTCCTCGGTGGCCGCAATGTCCTGCAGGGGATTGGCCGACACGATGAGAAGATCGGCTTGCCGACCCTCCTGGACCGTTCCAATCAGCTCTTCCTTCCGCAGCAACTCTGCAGGATAGCGGGTTGCCCCCAAAAGAGCGGCGTAGGGTGTCACACCTGCCTCAACCAAAAGCTGCACTTCGCGGTGTGTGGCCAGACCAGGCATGGAACGTTGGGTGGCATCCGAGGCAGCTAACAGTAATCCGCCCTGGCTGCTGAATTCCTTCAGGAGAACTTTGACGTTCTCATATGCTTTCTCGTGCATTCTCCTCTCTTCCGCTGGCATCGTCTCCCCTCTCAAAAAAGAATCAGGAAGGGGGGAGCGGTGCTCCTCTGGCATAGCCTGAAACAACTCCTCGCTGAGCAGCTGCTTGGCCTGTTCAGAGTATTGGAACCGCTTCTCACTGAGAAAACGAAAGCGTCCCAGCAGAGTGGGATTCAGATAAACTTTATTCTCGAGCATGAGATCAATCACTTCCGGGAGTCTGTTCATATCGATCAAGTGTTCCGAGTTTCGTCCCAGCTGGTAGGCGAGTTCCGGATCTGTGGCCAGCGCTCTAGCGATGGGGTAGGTATGTTCGATAAAGCGCATGCCCAGATTTATCGACTCCACCGCGTCTCTGGAATGTCCCACCACCGGCAGTCCTCGTTTATTGGCTTCCTCTATGACCCGTTTCCGAAAATCCACCGGCAAGAACTCTTCGGCCTTGATTGCGGTTACGCCCATACTGGCTAGAAATTCAATCTTAGTTGGGATCTCATCCAGACTTTGCAAGCGCCAAACGTGGTTGTCTGTCTTTCCATCGGGACCATCCAACTTCATTCCCGTAATGTATAAAGTTGGACCCCTCCTGGAGCCGTCATCGAGAGCCCTTTTGTACCTCAGGATCCACTCATTCGGATCCTCCTCGCACTCAGCCCCGCAGGGCCCGGTATCCATAAGAGAGGTCACCCCGTAGTGCAGAAAAATCTCCGGATACCAGGGTCGAAAATGGACATGGGCATCAATGAGGCCGGGGAGGATATAGGAGGAACCCACGTCAATAACCTGAGGAGCCTCAGGAAGGCTGTCACTGGAATCGGCTGGAATAATTCTCTGAATTTTTTCGCCACTGATGGCCAAGCCCTTTAAAGGCTTGAGCTGCGGCTGATCCGAGACCATGTCCAGTAGGAAGCCGTTGCGAATCACCAGATCCGCTGAGCTAACCGCGGATTCAGTCTCCATACTGGAACATCTCCCACAGATCAGGAGAGAAAAAACCAGGACTAAGACTTTCAGGTTGAAGATCCTTTTTTGATTCATGCCAGACACCCCCTGAGGTCCCGATACTTTACAGAGAGGGTTTTCGGTGGTTCTGGGGTATCAACTTTCATTCAAAAACCTCCAGTTGGTTTCTTTATGGCCTCTGCGGCAAAGCAAAAGCATAAATCGCGTTGTGGCCCCGCGGAGGTTTCAGTTCGGGGAACTGCCGGAGGGGCCCACTGGTACCGGAAGCACCATCTCCCGTCAGCACCGCAACGTACTGAACTCCGTTGACTGAGTAGGTGATGGTGCTGGTTTGAATGATGCCCCCCAGAATCGTTTCCCAAAGAATCTCTCCGCTGTCGGCATCGAAAGCTCTCAACCTTCGATTCATATCGTGAGCTAGGAGAGCCCGCTGGGAGATATCTGGAATACAGGGTCGCTGTTCGGAGTGGGTGCTCGAGTTTTTCCCTTTCAAATAGTCGCATTTTAGTTTGGATATTTACCCAGAAGGTTGACGGCTCATAGCTGAACGCTTACGAAAATCATTGGCTTTTTCCGCCGAAAAGCTCCGGCACTTTAAAAACGACCACCCCATTGCCGCGACCGCCTTTTGCTATGAGTTCCTGGTCCTCAGGGTTTAATGCTAGTGCCCGCCCGTTGATCTTTACGCTGCTTCTGATGATCATTTCAGGCGGCACATCCCCCTCATCCGTCTCACTCCAGACCAGGAAGCCGCCTTCACTTCCTGAATTTCCTACGATGAACTTCTTTCCTGCTGGATATACTACGAGTGCCGCCAGCTTTTTCATGCCAGTCTTGGGGCCGGAGATGACGGCCTTAGGCGCCACATTTCCGTTTGCCGTGCGCTCAAAGATCAACACACCCGGATTCTCTTCTCCGTTTGCAACCAAGAGCAGATTGTTTTCAGGGTCTACGGCCACCCGGGCTGGGTGGCCCAACCCCGTTTTTGGACCCTGGATCACCCGTATGGGAGCTGCATCACCGGTCGCCGTTCTGGCAAAGACCAGAACCTTATGTGTGTCCCTCTGGGACACAAAGATTTCATTGTGTATGGGGTCCATTGCCAAGGTGTCTGTATAGGTCAGTTGGGTTTTTGGCCCTTGAATGATGCGGATGGGGGCCTCTTCTCCGTCAGCCCCTCCCCGGAAGGCCAGAATGGCCTGAGCAAAGGGATTGGGAACGAAGAACTCATCGTGTATGGGATCCACCGCTATGCCGTGCATGGTTCGGGCAATTTTTGTAGACTGACCTTTAATTACTCTCACAGGGGCTATATTTCCATTCGCCAACCTAGCGAAAGCCGATACCCTCGGTTGGGCCACTCAGTTGGGGACCAGAATCTGTTTTCGGACCGGATCGTAGGCCAGGTTGCCAACACTGTTCACACCTGTGCTAGGGGCTTGGCTAGAGGCGCTGCGGATGACACGTAGAGGTGCCACATTGCCCTGGGCGGTGATGGGATAGACGGTGGCGCGATGGTTGCCGTAGTTGGCTACCCAAAGCTCCTCGTTCTTGGTGTCCAGAAATATCCCGCTGGGGCTACTGAGCTGGGTGAAAGAGCCTTGGATGACCCGCAGCGGGGCCACGTCTCCGTTAGCTGTCCTGCTGAAGAACAAAATCGCATCATCATTGTTTGCGACTATAATCTCGTCCCTGATCGTATCCACCCAAATCCCTAAGGGCAAATTCAGCTTGGTTCGGGGCCCCTGAATGCTACGCAGCGGTTCCACATCGCCGTTTGCCAGCCTCCGGTAGACGGTGATCGAGGGAGGCAGAAACTTGCCCGTAGAATAAGGAAGCGCTGGGGGGCCCAAAAGGGCTTCTCTATCCCCTCCCTCCTGATAACCCTCAGCTGTCTTGATGAGCTGAGAACCAATCGTCTCTCCTTCTCCCGTCTGTACCAGGTGCCAGTGGCCGTGGTTGGTGACCGCTATCTCATCGTGTAGAGAATCGACAAAGATTCCGTGGGGATCGGCCAACTGGGTTCTGGACCCCTGGATAATGCGCAAAGTGGCCTCGTCACCCTCGGCCATCCTGCGGTATACGGCTATCTGGTTGTTGTGTTCGATAGTAATGGCCAGCTCATCGTGGTCCCGATCCAGAAAAACTCCCCAGGCCCCATGAGAGGTTTCTAACGCTCTCTTAGGGGAGACGTCGCCCTTGGACTCCCGGGAGAAGACCGACATCGTATCCGCCGAGTCGTTATCAACCACATAGATCTCCTGGTTCATCGGGTCTATTGATAGTCCGCAGACATCTCCCAGGAGGGTTTTCGGTCCGATAATTTGGCGCAGTGGTTCGGCGACACCCTCAGTTTGGGTAAGCCGGTCGTAAGTCAGCAGAGCAGCGCGATTATTATCGCTTATCACCACTTCATCGGTCTCAGTGTTCACTCCTATCCCAATGAAGACGGGGTAAGGGTCTTCGATTACCCGGATGGGAGTGAGAACCTTAATCACAGGTCGTCGGGAAGCCTCCTGGGAGACAACCATCCCCGAGGACATCATGACCAGGGTCGCGGCCAGGGCAGCGAGGCCGAACCCTTTGGTTTTGCTTGCTACCTTTTTAATCATCATCATCTATCCCTCCCTAAGTTAACATTGTCAGATTCGAGATTGCTTCGCTCCAACTCACAATGACACCTTCCTCAATTTCTCCCTTTTCTGGATATACCTGCAATTGCTCCTGCCCTGCCCGCGACTCGTTAACTTCACCATGCCATCATCCGGGCTAAGGAGTGGTCACAGGAATAAGGTTGGGCACCTCAGACCTTCTATTCCAACCCGTAGTGGCTAGCAGCGTTGGGCCACCGGTCTTCGACCTGCGAATTCGGCCAACCTCTTCTGGCCTCCTCCAAGGACGGGTACCAGGCCTCCTTCAACAGCTCATCCGGATCCCCAAATTTGGAGGCCAGCTTCCGAATCTCCGGATCATCCAACACCGTTAGATGCCCATCTTTAATCAACGGCTTGCCGTCCACCGTCATGGTGGCAAAGTAGAGGTGCCCGCAGTTGGGCTTGAAGGGAGCCACGCCTTGGGGGATTTTTTTCGAGGCGTAACGGCCCTGCAACGGATCACCGCAGCTGAAATGCAACACCCCCGCTCGCCGCATCCCTTGATTCCAGGTCCAATAGGATCCTTGGTCCCGGTAGTAGGTGGGGCTGAAAAACTCGCCCCGCACCGCCTTGGGATGCGTCCCAATCGCCACCGAAAGCAGATAGTGTGCCCCCACCGTCACGGGCGAACCGTCAACTCCCAGTTGGACCGGGTATTCCACGTTCGCATACTTCGCCATCTGTCCCTGCATGAATTCTCCAAACGAACCCCCACCCTCGACCCTGATCCTCCCTTTGTTCAAGTGCAGCTTCATCGTGGGCTGAGGACCATAGTGGGTACTGTTGAGCACCATCACCCCTTGAGGATCGTAGTTCTTGCTGTGCCGCATGTAGACGCTGTGATGGCTGGTCAAGTAGGTGACTCGAGGTATGTGGTCCCCCCGCGGTGCCTCCCCGAAGTTCTCCTTGACCCACTCCTTGTCAATCAATAGGGTAAAGGTAAAATCCGTGCCCAAGGGATCCGTGATGCGAATTTTCTTGGCTTTGTCGCCATAATAGTCCAGGAACTCCCACACCTTGCGCTGAATAGCCAGATCGAGCTCCACCGGGTACATCGACCAAGGCGTGTAGGCCAATTGTTCGGAACTGTAAGGAATGTGCGGGCCCAAAAATCGTTTCGCTTTCTTTTGGCCCTGTCCGCCTCCGCCGGCGCGCGACCAGATGTCTCCCAGGGTGACGCCAATGTCATGTGAAACAGACACCCAATCCGCCTCATCCAGGATCCCCAGCAGATACTTCGGCCACCACCGCTCTCGCGCTGTCCCCATGTCGAACATGATGGGAGAACTGGTCCGCGAGACCGGAGCCACCCAGATCGTGTCGACAACAATGCCCAGTTGCCGACCCGCCTCTCGCCAAGCCCGGGGCCAAAGCGGATCCCACCAGCGCGAATTGATCAGGACCACGGTTTCGCCGCGCTTGACCCCGTAAATCTGAAAGAAATGTTTGGCCGGAGGGATTAACTTTTCCAGCGTCGGCTTGTACTGGTCCGGAATCGGCGGAACATTCGGCCGCACCTTCCTTGTATACTGAGGATTAAACTCCTGGGCCCAAACACTCCCCCCTGACGAAGGAAAGACCACCACCAAAGACAGGATCATCGACCACATTGTTGTTCTCATCATGGCATGTAACCTCCGGCTTCCTTTACCTCATTTATTTTTATTTCTCGAAAATATCTCTCATTTTAAATTCTATTCCCTCCCTTGCGATCTCCTTCATGTACTCTTCGCGAATAAGGGGGGACTCATCTTCATGTTCGATTTGGATCACCCGCGAATCCGCAGTTCGACCCGGCAATCCTCGTGCTCCACGAAAGGCTATATACCTGGCCGGCTCTCGACCCGTGTTAAAGTGCTGATGGTACCAGACGCCAGGAGGCACGCCAATCAGACTGTTGGCCTGCCAATTTGCCCTTTGTCGCTCGTTGAATTTCCCCTCTTCCCATATTAAGGTGTATCCCTTTCCGGTCACAATGTACAGGATTGCCTCTCCCCAATGACGATGTGCCTTCTTGTACATGCCAATGGGAAATTCAGACATGTGCGTGTACGTCATGTTATTGCTTCCCATGACCCACTCAACCGTACGATTTCCCCGCCCTCTGTATTCCCACGAGGGCATGAAAACATCGAGCACGTCCTCAACGAAATTACGTTTGTAAAATCTCCCTACAATTCTGTCGTTGACCCGAGCGAAATCCTCTTCCGCATCATATCGGTCACGCAAAGCATAATCTAAGGAATACGACAGCTGGCGGTCCCCAAATATGTTCACCATTAAAGGCCCTGCCGTGACGGCAAGCAAGCGAGCAGGAGTACTACCCGTATTGAAATGCTGATGCCAACTGTTCAAAGGAGGAACAAAATAACTCCTTTTTTGCCACTGTATGCGCTGGCTACGACGATCTTTCTGCTGCAGCTCCGTATAGCCTTGGCCACTCAAAACCAAAATGTTTTCCTCATAAATGTGCCGATGGCGCTTAAGACTGCCCTTGGGAGGAATCTCCATGACGATGGCGTCAGTCATTTCGTAGCCCGTCAAGCGAATATATGCAGCCGGTCCCCCTATTTCCTCCCAATACTTGACCGGTACCGCATTGAGGTCTTTCACGGCAAAGGTCTCTATAACCTCCGTCTGTTCTTGTAATCGTTCAAACCATCTTTGATAGTTTTGCTTCCGCGATGCCAGCAGCTCTCCTTCCCGCTCTTCTTCCTGCCCACCCAGCACTCGCCCACCCAGCTCAAGGTTCGCCACAAGCCAAATCGCCAACAGCAAGGGTAGAATGACCAAAAAATAACGCTTTTTACCCATCACTCCTCCCAGGGAAAATTTCACTTAGTGCATGTAAAAGAAGCAGGCAGCAACCGGTGCCTCCACGCTGGAGACGGTGATGACCCCTTCAAAGGATTGGACTGCAGAGATTTTCTTCGGTGGATCGTTTAGATCCCACACCACAACATTTTCGTTTTTCAAGGCCAGGCGCGAATCCAGTTCAGCGTCAGCCGCTATCTGAAACGTAAAGTAAGCGATAATGCCGGCAGAAAGAGCTGTTGGCTTCTCCTTGCTCTCCGGCCCCACCCGCCATCTCACGACTGACTTGCCGGGTTCACCAGGACTTTCCTGGAGGCTGGCTTGAATTGCGCCCCCCTGTTCCTTAAACAATGGCGCAATCTCAACCCCTGTAAACTCCAAGGCACTCTTTGGGAAAGTCAGATCAGCCTCTACTTGCCCCATCTGAGCGTTTTCGGCCGGGGTAAAATAGACGGGAACAGAGACCAATTCACCTGGCGTGCGCGTGACGATGCCTACCGCCAGACGAGTCTGGCTATATTCCTGGGCAAACCCCAGCAGCGCCGTAAAACATAAGAAAACTCCACAGCGCACAACCCAAGCTTTCCTCATCTTTGCGGGAACAAAATGGGGCGTCGGTACCCTGCGCATGCTGAGTGGTAAGGCCCCCTCCACTGGCCAGCCAGGAACAGTTGGGCTTCCCCGAACTGAAATTGCTTCCCCTCGTCATAGCCCAGTTGCTCCGATATTGTTTCGATTATATTCAGAGATTTTCTGCTTGACAAGCGCTAAGTGGGTAACTGAAAATCCTTAAATTCAGGCTCCCTCAGGAAGCTAGGAGGTCAGTTCTTTATGCCATCTAAAAGAATCTTCTTAGTTCTATCGCTTCTAGCGCTAACAGCGCTTGTCATGGGTGCGTTTTTTCTTTTCGATTGGCCATCGGTTCTCGATTCATCCTCTCGGCCTGAGACGGGATGGGAGGAGCGGAGACATCGCTATGCCGTTGATCGATCGACTTATACCAGCCAGCGGGGGGAGGAAGAACGCTATGGATTTCCTCTCAACATTAATGTGGAGCATGTCGCGGTCCAGGATGCGCCCCTGGAAGATGGCGAGTTGGTGCTTGGGGTGGTGATCAACAATGAGACTCGCGCTTATCCCGTCAACTACATGATGGGACCTGCCAATGAAATCGTAAATGATACGCTTGGGGGCAAGGCCATTGCCCCGACCTGGTGACCGACCGATCACAGCGGCGTAGTTTACGACCGCACCTTTGATGGGGAAGTATTAGATTTCGGAGTGATCGGACTCATCGAGGGAACACTTCACATGTACGACACCAAGACCCGGTCCTGGTGGAACCAGCTTTTTGGCAGAGCCATTAGCGGCCCTATGAAAGGTAAGAAGCTGGTGAAGCTTCCCTATACGATGACAACATGGAAGAAATGGAGGGACATGCATCCTGAGACCACCGCCTACATCAAGAGCTCTGTCCCCTATCACCAGCAATCCGATTTTTCGGCGGAGTATTTCGCGAGCCTGGCTAAGAAGGGAGATGGCCCCGTAGAGAACACAGACCTGGTCATCGGAGTGGAAGGGCACGTGGAGGCCAGAGCTTATTTGGTTCGCTATTTGGCCAGGAAGCGGGTGATCAACGACGCTCTCGAAGGCCACCCGATTGTGGTGTTTCTCAGTGAAGACCTTGCCACAGCGCGGATCCTGGACCGTTCGATAGGCAAAAGGTCCCTGACTTTCGCTCTCACCCAAGGAGATCTCCTCAGTGATGATGAAACCGGCTCGGTGTGGGATCCGATGACCGGCGAGGCGCTCTCGGGTCCCATGAAGGGAAAGCGATTAAATTCATACGTTTCCACTTACTCGCTCTGGTTCGCGTGGAAGAAATATCGATCAGAAAGCGAGTTAGTGGGAGCCCCCTAGTCGGGCCCGGTCGCCTACCTCCACGTCGTGCTCAACTGGTTTCAAGAACTCAAGCGGCTGGTGCCCAGCAACTGAGACGACTAGGGATTCGGCTGGATCGACCCTTCCGCCGGTCGATCCACCTTCTCTACGACTTCATGACCTTCGTTCTTCCAATCCCTGATACCGCAAAACTGACCCGCTTTGTAGCCTGCCTTCATAAATTTCTCAGCAGCACGCGACGCGCGCCCTCCGCCCTGTCAGTAGAAGACAAGCTCGATATCTTTAGGGATGTCCTTCATTCGCCCGTCAAGCTCGGCCATCGGGATGTGGATGGCACCGGGAATCGCACCATCCCTTTCCAGCTCCCAGTCCTCGCGGACATCGATCAAGAGGAGTTTCTCGCCACTGTCAAGCTTCTTCTTCAGCTCCGAAATGGCGATGCGTTCTGTCTGCTGTTCCTGGGCGAATGTGGCACGTGCCGCGAACGTCACAGCTATGATCAACGTCGCGATTACAATGACCACCAATCTTCTGACCATATGTACCTCCTACACGATTTAGGGTTGTCACTTCCGTTCCATGAACACTCATCATTCTAAATGCTACAGATACGGATCTCAACGGAGAACATCTGGGTTGGGGGAGGGGACGGGAAATCAATTTCCCATCTTCGAGTCTGTTGACACTTGTCTCGGGGCTCAAGGCCCAATTCCAAGGCGGTCACAACGACCTTTCCGACGGCGTGCCGGAGGGAAAGTGACTGCAACATGAATCACCATTTATAGTAGGTAGAACAGCCCCTTCTATCCTTCCGATTCCTATACGGGCATCAGTTGAACACTGTACAGCCCTTCGGCAAAGCGCTTCTGCAACTCGCTCAAACTGAGCAATCGCATTGATCGAGCAGATGCTCGAAGGGCATCCCGAATTCACGGCGCTTCCACTGTGCACCGATCCTAAAAGGCCTCGGGGACGTGGAACGTCAGGATCGCGTTGAGAGTCTTATCGGTCACGATGACGTTCTTATTCTTGATGTCGAGCGCAACTCCTCGAGTATTCTTCAGGACGCCGTTCGGCCCGCCGATGGTCCATCGAGGAGCGACTTCTCCCTGATCGTGGATACTCCAGACCCCGACAAAGTCCAGTGCGACGTGTCGTCCTCCTCCGCTGACATGAACAAAGATCATGCCGTTTTCCGGATTGATCGCCATCAGGCCGGTAGATCTCCGGCCCATGCTCGCGGGTATGGTAATAACCGAGCGGGGTTGGGCTTTTCCTGAGGCGGTCCGGTCATAGATGCGGAGCCTGGGGCCTCCGGAGACGACGATCACATTGTTAACCGGATCCACGGCTACCCGGTCCGGTTCCGAGTCCGTTTCCAGAATTCGGATCGGAGCTACGTCTCCATCGGCATCCCTGGGGAAGACTAGGATTCTGTGATCCTCCTCTCGTCCGGGAACGTAGATTTCCCCGTGGATCGGGTCTACAGCCACGGCATGAGGATTTTTCAATTGGGTGCTGGGCCCGAAAATCTTACGGATGGGGG
>JAZFYO010000334.1:0-5467 GCA_036443615.1 Binatia bacterium
AGCTTATGATCTATGAACACGAACCCTCTTGTCGCACCAAGGAGGGGTTATTGGCCGCCATGAGCCGAGTGTTCGGGGAAGTGCGGGCCGACGAGATCGTGACCGTCATCGGCTTCGAGATGTAGCAGGCCTAAAGAAGAACGGATTGAAATGCCTCAATCCCCTCCTCCATTCAAGGCCGGTAGGGACACACGCAAGTGGGCCTGTAAAAAGGCCTTGACAGTTTTGTCAACCGGGATCATACTTTGAGCGAAAAGGTACCCCCCTGGTGAAAGAGCCCACGGGCTCTGCTGAAAGGCTAGCCAGAGGGGTCATTCTTTTCGGGGGCAACAGTAGAGTCCATCCCCATTTCTGTCGCAACACCTTCCGCTTCCCTTTTCCGCTCTCCGGCAGAATCGCAAATGGCAAGCCAGACCCCGATCCCACGTTGTAGAAAGCTTTCTGCTGACAGATGTTCTTCGTCGAGGTGCGAAACCACCTGCACCCCTCTAAATCATAAGCGTTGACCTGATAAGTATTGCCCGTCTTTCGCCCCCAGGCTCGGAGATAGAATTGGGGGAGATAGTGCTGGCCGCCCTGTTCGCTTCCAAATCCTACCACTAGCGACTCCTGGTCTGCGCCCAGGCCGATCGAGAAACCCTGGTTTCCGGAGATGTCAAAGGAGGGGCCAGAGGCGCATCCTGGCGTCTCAATGCCCGCGTGCCAGCTCCCCGCTCGGTGTCGATCGTCGGACCATGCTGTGCCGAGGTGATGGAAAGATTGGCCGGAGTCGGAAAAATCGTGTCTGACACCATGTTACTTCGAGGTTCCTCGACAGTTGCTCGGCCCTTCGGAGTTAACCTGACTATGTAGGTGGGGATACCCCCACCCATTTCTTGCATTTCCACCAAATCTTCTCGGTGCAGTGCAACTATGTTGATACAAACGGCATTGCGCTCGGCGCCAAGATCAGAGATCAGGGCTTCTGAGTTAGTGGACTGACCGTGGTCTTGATCATCGATCTCCTTCAGCCTGTCCAGAATGCGTTGTCGTAGCGCCAAATGGTAATGGTTCCCGCAGCGTCGATCCCATTCGTCCTTGCCGAATGGTGTCAGACGGACATAGTAATGGCCGTATTGGCCCCCCGTTGCCAGACCGCTTATATAGACAAGTCCCGTCCACTTAGGGCAGCCAGATGTCGATCCGCAGTAGGACGATCAAGATCCAGTTCGTTGGCCAAATCGGCTACTGATACGAGGGCCTCGAAGTCTTCCTCGTAGTGGCGATCAAGGAGGGTCAAAACCTTACGTCGGATTTCATCATCCGGCAGATTCATAGGCAGGCAACTATGGGATCATTAGTGGCGTAAACTCAATGACATCTTCTTCGACCTCAGGATAAAGACGATTCGATTTCGGCTTGGATTGCTATGGTTTTTGAGAGGGCGGTGACAACGCGGCAATAGTGGCGGATGTCCTCCAGGCTCAGCGAGCGCCCCTTGCGATCCTTGAGCCACTTGTCAAGGACCTGGTAGCCGCCGATCTGATACTTCCAAACCTCTGGTTCTACCGCCTCGAAGTATTGTGTTTTGTTGATGTAAACCCGCTTTTCCTTCCGGCTGTAAAGCTGCTTCTCTACCTTGCTATCACCGGTCCCTTGAAAGCGAGCTATCGGTGGGTCAAGTTCCGGTAACTTCAAAAGGTGAAGACCCACCAGCTTCTCCCCGAGATGAGCCATCTGAGTGAATAGCTCCCGTCCTCGGGTAAATGGCACGCGGGGGAAATCAGTCTTCAGGAACTCGGCGTATTTCGTTCGGTAGCTAGTAGAATAGAGAACGGCGTAAATGTAGAAGAAAATCTCCTCTGGTGTTAGTTCCTGGTCATAGGTCTCTTTCAGCATTCGAAGTAAGGAAGGATCAAGATTAGGCTTTCTTTCTGTCGCCTTACTTGGGTCGGTAAAGAGGTCTTTCTTGTCTCCGTCGGAGCAAAGGTAAAGGGGAAAAAGGTTACAACCGTCTTTGATCTCGACGTACACCGCAGGCGCCATCATGTTAGATACAACCGCATGCCTCCATTCTGGCATCTTTGTTTGACGCATCGTATTTAACGCCAAGTTGTCATGCAGCATGTGACGCATGACTTCGGGTCGCCCGAAGTCAATGGCATCCTTGTGGTAGAAGATCCATCGGACATCAAAAGGGCGGTAAAGTATTTTGGTGATCTTCTCTTCCCACCTCTCATCAGAAATGATTGCTTTGCGCTTCGGTGACATTTTCCAGTCCCGGTTATCCTTGAGGCCGAACGTTTGGCGGGTAATCTCGTCAGGCAGGCTTTTGTCCCGAAACATTCTGATCCGGTGCTTCAAGGCCGCCCTGTCGAAGTCGATAACAAAGCTGTCTCTGTGTGTTTGCACACCCAAGCAATTGACTGGAAGAATCTCGGTTACCTTCGAATATTTTTGGTAGCGGTCAAACAAGGCCTCGTCCCGCGGGACAAAGAGGTAGAGAGGTAGAGGGGGGATTTTGGATCGATCTGTGTCCACTGGGTGGTGTCTATCTCGCGGCCCTCTAACCAGTCATACTTATGGTCGCGTAAACCCCACAAATCAGCATGGCAAACCTTCCGTTCTAGGCCAGGCTTTTTGATAAAGAGCCCGATGGCGACGCCCTGGCGGATGTCGAAGACGTTCTTGTCCTCGGACCCGTCCGGGCAGCGTTCCTTCTTGAGACTATTGCCGTGAAGGTCCAGCACGTAAATCTGCTCAAAGCTTTCCATGAGCGACTGGCGCATCCCCCGGAAAGTGGGGTTGTCAAGGTAGCCGTGGTTAGTGATAAAGCCTAAAACCCCCCCACCAGCTTGCTCGATCTTCCACTGGGCGAAGCGTATGAACTTCACGTAATCGTCCTGAAGCCACTTGGGATTCTTTTCCCCCAGGGGCTTTCCATCCACTTGGTAGTACGTTTGAATGGTATCCGAGATCCAGGGTCCTACATTTGCCGAGTGCCCGGAATACGGCGGATTCCCTAGGATCACCAGGATTGGCGTTTCCTTTTTCACCTTTCCGGCCAAATGGGATTCCTCCGCCAGGGAGGCCATACCTGGTAGTGGGGTCTGTTCGAGATCTTCCATTTCCAAGGTGTTGGTCAGATAAAGCTGGAATCGCTCATCCTTTGCAAGTCGGTGGCCTAGTTCTTCAAAGAGGAACCCGATCTTCAAATGCCCCACAGCATAAGGCGCCATCATGAGCTCGAACGCGTAGAAGTTCTTCAGGATATGGTCACGAATTAGGCCCTTTCGGCCACCAGCACCATATTTTTCTGTGAACTCCCTTACTGCCATCTCTGCTGCCTCAGCAGGGAATGTGCAAGTGCCCGCTGCCGGGTCTAGCACCCGTACAGAAGCTGAAGCAAACCCGTCCGGGCAACCAAAAACGTCTTTGAGGATCAGGTGTAGTGAGCGGACGATATAAGAGACCACAGGCTCCGGCGTGTAGTAGACCCCCCGACGCTCTCTTTCCTTTGGATCGTACTCAGCCAGAAAGGGCTCGTAGAAGTGAACAATCGGATCGCGCCCCTTTCTCTCGTGGAGAATTTTTTTCACATCGGCGACCGCCAGCACTTCAGCGATGTCGTCCACGATCCACTCCATCTGCTGAGGCAGATCCTCAAGGGAGATGTAGCGAAATACATCCCTCAAGATGCCGATGGTAGGGGGGATGCTGTGGAAGGCCAGCTTCCGATTGAAGCTGTTCTCGGCCCTGGTCCTAGCGACAAAGAGGCCGTAAGTGATGGTCTGAGCATAGAGATCAGCGAACTGCTCCTTGGTGAGGGTGCCGATGAGGTACTTCTGGAAGGCTTCGTAAAAACCCAGAATAAACCCACTCCCCCGTTCGGACTCCTCGCGCAACTCTTCGGCGATGACCTGATCTCTGAGGAAGCGGGTCCGCTTCGCTAGCTCCAGGGCCAGCGTCTTGGCTGTATAAGTCCGAGGAAGGGAGAAAGCGAAGAACTTTTCCAGCAGGTTGAGGAATTCTTGTTCCTTCTCAGCGGGTGGGACCGTCTTGAGTTTGTGGATAATAAATGGACGAGCAATTTGGATGGTGTCCACCCGTTCTCCGTTCCGATAAAGACGGAACTCAAAGAAGTTGGTCAGGATGAGATTTGGGAACGTGTGACGGTAGCGTTTCAGTTGATCAGAACTTTCGACGTGCTGGAGCTTTTCCTCGGTGAGGTTCTTGGCCTCGATGTAACCGACGATGTGCTGTTTGCCGTCCCAGATGCGGAAGTCGGGGTTTCCGGCTTCGGTTTTCTTCGGAAGGGTGGTGATGTGGACGCCTGTCTTACCCTTGGACTTAGCAAAGGTCTCGATGAGCTCTTTCAGGTGGGGATAGAAGCTCTCTTCGCGGGCGTCACCACGTTTGGAGGTATTAAAGATTTGCTGAAGATACTCTCTTAACACTCGTCTGGCAAAGCGCTCACTTCGTCGTCAGAAACTCGATCCCACGAGGCTGGGTCACGCGCTTGGAGGCATCAAGGACCTCCAGTCCGACCAAGTCCCCCTTTTCGTCGTAGTCCAGGATCACGCCAGGCTTGTCCTCATCACTCTCCGCAACCGGCGTGTCCTTCAGAACGACGCTCAGTGTGTCTGTGTCAGGATCGTAAATTACCTTCATAGCTCTCTCTCCTAAGGCTTCACTGCTTGGATGTCGACGGTCGCCCGGTAGCCGAGGCGCGAAAGCATAGTGACACAATCCTCCCAGGTAAGGCCAAAGGCCGCCACATCTGCAAGCCCTAGCCGTGCCACCGCATCTCGGATAGTAGGAAGGTAGGCCTCTTGAAATTCCCCCTCGCGCATAGCCTCTTCGGCCCAATTCACAAGATCGGCCAGAGGGAGGTGACCCTGGATATAACCCGATAGCTTCTCAGCCACAAGATGTCGCGTAACGATCATTCGTCCGCCCTCCCCACTGTCTCGTGTCTGCGGTCCTCCGGGTACTTCAGATGTCGCTCGACGAGCTCACCCCGCTCATCGTAGATTTCCTGCCAAAATCGAAGGGTGTTCTCCTCCGCATCAACCTCTTTGATGTATCGCGCCCGCCAGCCACGGCGCCCGGCGAGATCAAGCCAATAACGACGCCCTCCTCTGGGAAGGTCCTCCCAATGGCTGAACTTCCGTTCGTTTGCTTCCCGTTTCCGCTCAGCAAGCGCCATGGGTCCAAATTTGATCGTATGTTAACATAGCCTGTGCTCTCTTACCAGTGTGCCATTGTGCCGTTCGCGGATGCAGGCGATCAAGTGGTTGGCGGCCTGCTTTCAAGGCGGCCATAGTGCGCTTACAGGATCAATGGGGGGCCTGGACGCGGCGCCAGCATCCGTACAGGTGTTCCCATCGCTCCGGGCTCTCCCCACCAAACCTGGTCACGAGGGCGATCCGTCCAAGAGCATCCGTAAAAAGAATCTCCGGCTCTAGCGAAGTACCCTGGGCTCCTG
>JAZFYO010000335.1:0-3885 GCA_036443615.1 Binatia bacterium
ATCGGGCGTGGGCTGAGGGGGCTTGCTGAGCGAAACACCAGAGGTAGACAGCCGCAAGTGCACGGTCAGAGGGGTGCGAGGTTGAAAGCCGTGGGCACGTGAACGTTCAGGTTGGTGCAGGCCCCTACCTTAGGTGATAGCACCCTTGGGGCAGGATCGGGTGGGGCCCGCAAGGCACAGGCCCATTGCCCACGGTTAGAGACCTCGTACCCCGAGGAAAACCAAGTAAGCCCCGGCAGGGTCGCTGCGAGAGGCCCGTGGAGCGAAGGAAGTTCCCGAGGCCCTAAGTAACAGGAATGGAGAGGATGCAATCGCCATCTCCCCCAGTCGGACACGGTCAAAGAGACATCTCGCACCACACTTTCTGACGGAGAGCCTCCCGCGAGTTGACACAATAGGACCCTTCAGATATTTTCTATCCTTATTTCCGATCCGGGAGCGGCCTTTTCTCCCCGATACCTACCTGGAATCATCGAGCTCAGGACGGTACCAAGGGGTGATTTAGACATTCTCGGTGGTATAGCCTTAATGGAAGTTTCTACAATCAAATTATATCGCACACGGGGTGTGAATCCCCGTGTTCGGCCACTGGGGAGAGCTGCCGCTTCTCCCCCCTGTGGAGTAATGGACCGCGACTCCACGGGGGAAACCCCATCGGCTTTGTGCCCCCCTCAAGAGGCGGTGTTTACATTGAATCAATTCGTACAGGAGACATCGACACAATGGCCTACTCTGACCTACACGACCATCTGAAGAAACTCGAGTCCGCAGGTCTTCTTCGCCGCATCAAGAGAGTCATCAACAAGGATACCGAGATGCATCCTCTCGTCCGCTGGCAGTACCGCGGAGGTATTCCCGCAGAGGATCGTAAGGCATGGCTATTCGAGGACGTAATCGATGCCAAGGGCCGCCGTTACAAGTTTCCCGTTGTCGTCGGCGCGCTCGCGGGCAACAGTGATATCTACTTTCTTGGGATGGGCTGCAAGACTGTTGAGGAAATGGACGAAAAGTGGAAGCGTGCTCTTTCGCAACCGATTCCGCCCGTCGTGGTAACGGATGCGCCGTGTCACGAAGAAGTTCATGTCGGAGAAGAGCTGCGCCGTGAAGGCTTGGGGCTGGACGAATTCCCCGTGCCGATCTCGACCCCTGGATTTGACAACGGACCCTATACGACCTGCTCACATTGGATTACCAAGGATCCGGAGACCGGAGTCCAGAACCTTGGGAACTACCGCGGTCAGATCAAGTCGCCCACTCGCATCGGGGTGTTCCCCTCAGGGCTGGGTCAGGACATCTATGTCCATTGGGAAAAGGCGAAGGCAAAGGGCGAACCGCTACCTGCGGCTCTGGTCCTTGGCGCGCCGCCTGTCGTTTCCTACGTTGCGGTACAGAAAATTGCGTATGGATTGGACGAGATTGCGGTTGCCGGGGGATTGGTCGACGAACCGATTCGCATGGTTAAATGCAAGACCGTCGACCTCTTTGTGCCCGCAGAGTCGGAGATCGTCGTTGAGGGTTTCGTGAACACGGAGTGGATCGAGCCCGAGGGACCCTTCGGCGAATCCCACGGCTACATGCATCCCCGGCAGCTAAACCCATATATGGATGTGACGGCGATCACACATCGTAAAAATGCCATCTATGTCTCCTGGATCAGTCAGGTTACCCCAAGCGAGTCGTCGTGCATTCGAAAAATCGGCTATGACCGGCTTATGCTAGTTCACCTGCGCGACAACTGCCGCATTACAAGCGTGCTTCGCGTGGAGATGCACGAGCCGCTTACGAACACGTACAAACTCGTGATCGTCCAGATGCGACGGCCGAACGAGGCGGAGGTATGGCGGGCGCTGCATGCGGCCTCCTCATTTCATCCCGGTGTCGGAAAAATCGTCGTTGCGGTTGACGAGGATATTGACCCATCGAACGAGGCGGCAGTATTCTGGGCTATGTGCTACCGCATGAAACCGCACCGTGACGTCAAAATCATCGAGGGCATGGAAAAAGGGCATGCGCCACCGTTTCTATACAAAGATCATGCCCGGGGCACGGACGTGGTTTCGTATCATCTGCCCGCTGACGAATCCGGAATGCTATGTAACGCAATCCTGAAGGAGCCGTTTCCACCGATCTCGCTGCCCAAGCGTGAGTTTATGGGGCGGGCGCGCGAGTTGTGGGAAGAGCTTGGCTTGCCGAAACTGAAGCCTGAAATGCCTTGGTATGGTTATTCGCTCGGTCAATGGGACGAAGAGTTGGACGAGGAAGCAAAACTCGCGGTCCAGGGACGCTATTATGAGACAGGCAAGAAGCTGGAGAAACGGAGAGAGAAAGCCTGAGTTGAGGCGCATGCTGCTCGGACTAAGAGTCGAATCTTTCTAAAAGGTGCATAAATCTTCCGCATTGCGCCGTGAAGTTTTGGGTGGGTAGGGAAAACGGTCAAAGTAATTCTTGCGCGTATGCAAAGAGTGCGGGAGCACCTCCCGTGTGCCAGTAAAGAACCGTATCCTTCCGCGAAAAAAAGCCTCTTTTGATCAAATCGATCAGCCCTCCCATTGCGCGACCAGTATAAACAGGATCGAGAAGGAGCCCTTCGGTACATGCCGTTAATTTTATCGATTCCCGCTCAAGGTTTCCTACAACACCGTACCCCTGACCCAGGTAGTCATAGTTGACGAGAAAATCGTCTTCCCAAAATTCATGCTGAGAGTTTGTAAGCCTGGCTGACTCATTTGCAATGGCCGCGAGTTCCCTTGGATAAGGCGGTTCTTGGAATGGTCCTTGATCGATACTTATCCCTAGGATTTTACCCTCAAATCCCGCCAGCCGGGCACCCACAACCATCCCCGCCTGAGTACCTCCGGAGCTGGTAGCGAAAACGATGGTGTCGACTTTGTGTTTGCCTTTCGACAATTGGTTCTTGAGTTCTAACATTGCCTGGACATATCCCAATGCCCCGAGACCATTGGATCCTCCAACCGGAATGATATACGGGGTGCGATTTTGACTTACCAATAGTTCCGCCACCTCCTCCATTTTTGTATTCCTGCGTTCCCGAGTCGTCCAGTGAAGATTCGCTCCGCAGAACAGATCCAGGAGAACGTTCCCATTGGGAATCTCGGGCTCACTCCCTCCGAGGACCAAGTCACAGCCTATGCCGACATGAGCGGCAGCGGCGGCGGTTTGTCGGCAGTGATTTGATTGAGGGGCACCAGCCGTAATCACTGTGTCTGCCTTTTTTTTCAAGGCATCGGCGATCAGGAACTCGAGTTTACGTGTTTTGTTTCCTCCCAGGGCAAGGCCCGTCTGGTCGTCTCGTTTGATTAGTAATTTAGGTCCCTGCAATCGCTGTCCAAGCCGTGACAGATCTTGAAGGGGAGTAGGCAGTTGTGCCAGCTTGAGACGGGGCAGCGAGTTTAATTTCATCGATCTTCTATCATTATATGACAATGAAATTCAGATGCTTTCCAATTTGCATTAATCACCGACATTTTACCTAAAGGAATTTAAAAAGGCGAGGTAGTCCCCTGTCAAGATCTCCCCGGCTCTTTTACGAAAAGTGTGGTTCCGTGAGTTGAGAACCCCTGTCCTGGCAAGGGATTGAGCGTGCTTTTACCCGCCTTCGCGGAAAGCCACGGGTGTAAATCCGTGGATGATTGCGAGGAGGGTATCCTCAGTAGCCTTGGCGAAGGAGGATACGCTTCGGAGGGTTGCGCCCGACGAAGCGTGTGGAGGGTGCCACGGGCGTAAGCCCGTTGGGCTCCACAGGAGCTGCCATCCCTTCGCTTGAGTGGCCCCTCGGCGGGAAGCCTTAGCTGCTCGCTTCGGGCAGCCTCGAAACTCGCTGCGCTCAAACACTCGATGCTGCTTTTCCTCAGCTTCGCAGAGGCT
>JAZFYO010000336.1:0-4157 GCA_036443615.1 Binatia bacterium
CTGTTCTCGAAGACCCCCGCTACCGTCCGGTCCAGACGGGCGACCTATTCTACTATGACCACGGAACGTGTGTGGGGACGGTGGTGTACGCCGTTGAAGGACCATTCCAACCCTGGAGCGGCAAAGATAAATAACAAATCGCAAGCCTGACCCCCGTTTCCCCTCCAAGGGGGGTCAGAGCCGCTTCTCGATCTCCTTCCCGATCCGTTCCGAGGCATCCCGATCCCCGAAAGTCCCGATCCGAATCCTGACCAGGGTGCTGTCACTCGCTTTGGGCTCCAAGGCCACTTTCACTGTCGTCCCGTCCCCACGCCGCGCCTTGATGTTTCCTCCCAACCGGTCCTTCTGGGTATCCTCGACCCGGAGCTCCAGTGCCTTGAGCGCCTTCAACGTGCCCCCCCACGTCCGGTCCAGAGAGGCATGGTACTCTCGCTTTAGCTCCCCCCTGACATACGCGTAGGTCCCAACACCAGCGCCCGCGCCGGCTCCAAGCAAGGCCACAGCACACCCCGGGAGCAGCGCCAGCACAAGCCCCAAACCCATCATCCGCATTGACATTCTCACCATAGCTGTTCCCCCTTCCCCTAAGGCTACGGGGTCATCTGCCAATGTTCATCTGTGAACTTGACTGCTCGTAGAGGAAAGCAATTCCGGGTCCAACTCTGGGGAATCCATCCAGCGGCGAAAGCGAAAGGGGCTCCCACTCCTCGGAAGCCCCGCCTGTATTGTCTGGTGCGCCATCGATTGTGCCTGAGGTGGGCTAGAAGCTATCCCTACCCGCTTCCATCCCTGCATTCTCCTTGGCTGCGCGTCGGTCTCCCCGTACTTCTCCAGGGGTGTCAATCGAGGGGCAGCTCCTCGCCGGCGAGAGCGGCCAGACGTTGTGGTCAGTGCCTGCCTGGCGCTCCAAAGACTCCCTGAGATTTCAGCCTCTATCTACGTGCCATCAGGAGTGCTTGCCGGGAGCTTCCATCGGCATCCAGAAGGGTTCCAGAGATGGAATAGAGGATTCTTGCATCGCCGCCACCTTGATTTTCATACCCGCATCCGCGATGGCTTTGAACTCGGCCCTAGCTCCGATCGTCGCCACCCCTCCCTTCATCCTTTCCGCTCTCTTTTGACAAGACTCCGGGGAGCATACTGAGCGAAAAAGAAAGCGAAGTCAAATCTCGCCCTGAAGGGGGGCACAATATTCTCGGCGACCGCCGGCTCCCGCCCCAGAACGTACACAACCATGAAATTTTCTATGCTAAAGAAGCCCGAAAAACAAAAAGCCCTCCCGGGCCGTGGTCTACCCGAGAGGGCGTCTGATATGATATTAATCGACTTGCTGAGCTTCGAGAAACATCGCGCGCCCAAGGGCAGTGAAGAACTGTTGGTATGGTTCAGGGTCATCAACTTGAGACACATTAAATTGCATCCCGGCACGTACTAAGAGTTGTGTCTCACCACGTGGACGTACTGTGACACTCATGCGCAGTTGAAAGTTGTCTAGCTTCGTTCCACTGACTGATCCTAACGTGTAGTTCGCATTATCGATTACGAACCCCAAATCCTGCATCGTTGCTATTATGGTGCGTAAAGTTTTCTCACGGTCCGTTGTGTCAAATGCACGAGTCTGAATACTTCTGAGCTGAAGCTGGCTCTTGCTGGTCGCTAGAAGCTGCTTTTTGGAGGTTCCACATCCTGTGAGCACAATGCAGATCGACAGCAAAGCGGCCACTCCGAATAATTTGAGGGTTGAATTACAACTCATGAGCGTTTAAGAAGACAGCTTTCGACAACCTTGCAAAAAATTCTTGATAGAACTCCGGCTCGTCAAGCGGTTCAGTTTTAGATACTTTCCCCTGCGTGTTCCAAACGATGCGTTGGAATGTGACGCGAACAAGGGTAGTCTCCTTATCCATGGCGCCGGGCCTGGTAACAAGGGAGGCTCTTAACTTCTGCTTTTCATCCACTGGAAGTGCAACTCCTGTTAACAACGCAAAGAAAATAGAACCAATGACCTGTCCTGCCTCGACTGCGGATCTATCCTTTGAGGCAACGATTACCCCCAGTTCGGTTTCACTCTCGTCTAAGGTAAATCCAAGATCTTGCAGGACTCCCGCTCCTGCAGAAAGCAGAGCATTTTCGTCCTTGCTATCGAAGCGCCTCGTTTGTAACTGCCGCAGCTTAAGACTTTCTGGCGTTAACTGGAGGGCCTCTTTCGGAATTTTTTGCGCGCATCCGAATAGGATAACACCAGAGAAGAAAATTAGAACTATAACTTGCCACAGCTTCGGCATTATAACGACTCAGCTTCCTAGAATCGGGACGAATGATAAGAGAAATCCCGAACCTTCATATCTTTACCAAACTTAATGATAACAGTTAAAGTGCGCTGACTCGTCGAGCCCGCCCCAGCGGATTGACTGCCATAGGCACCCCCTGCGCCGCCAACCAACCCAGAACCAACAAGAGCCCCACCAAGGATCAGGGTTGACACACCCCCTTCACTGGTTGAGTACACCCGCTCGGTTGAAATCTTATCGTAAATCCAGACCTCTCTCCGCTTTTCATCAGTCGTAACGATATTAGGCGATCCCATAACACTGGCCACATCGGACGCTGGCATGCCGATCCTAATCTTGCGTTGAACAGTCCCCACAGTGAGGCGTTCTGAGCTATCGTCTCGAATTGCAGCACGGTGTGCTGCAGCACTCATGCAACCGGAGAGGGTGATTGCTGTGAAAAGCACTAACGGAACACTCAACGACGCCTTCGTGGTTTTCTGGAATTTCCGATATGTCCTCATCTTTCCTCCCGCATCTTTGGCTAAACCACCGCCGAAACCATATGCACGCGTCCTGACACCGCGCAGAGGTCGCTCAGTCCTGCTTGGTGTGTTTGCAATACGTATGCCCACACACCAGCCGCTCCGTGTGTCCGGGGATTTGCTCGAATAGGGGATTTGCTTGCTTGAAAACAGGATTGCCCTCGGGGCCACACATTGGCCAAAGGGCGTCGGATCTCGTGGTGTGCCGTCGATTGTGCCTGAGGTGGGCGTGGGGCTATCGTTACCCCGGTTCCATACTCGTACCACCTGTGGGAGCTTACCGGAGCCCCCTCCTCTGATCCCCCGCGACATGGCGAAGGCTTGCAAAATTCAAACGCTATTTTACTCTGTGTTCGTAATTTCTGTCAAGCCCAAATCGCAGCTTCTTTAGAAGGGGCTCCCAAGGGGATTTCATATTGACCGGCCCCCGGAAGACCAGTATACTGGCCATAAAAATGGCCGCTCCCTACGGAGGTGACTATGAAGGAGGTGGACCGCTTCATCCCCATCACGGAGGCCAAGAATCGGCTTCTGGACCTGGTCAGGGACCTCCAAGCGAAGGATGACATTGTCGCTATCACCAAGAACGGTGTCCCGGCGGCTGTCCTCCTTAGCGTGGAACGGTTCGAGGGACTCCTGGAGACCATCGACATCTTGAGCGACGAGAAGGCGATGACATCCCTCCGCCGCTCCCTGCGAGAGGCCCGCGCCGGCCGGTGGGTCAGCCATGAAGAGGTCTTCGGGAAAGGATGAAGGCCTACCGGGTCCGGTACACGCCCGAGGCCTCGCGCATCATTAAAAAGCTTCATCCGACGATCAAGGCCGCCCTCCGAGCCGGGATCAGGGACATCATGAAAGATCCCCTGGCGGGCCGGGAACTTCAGTTTGAGTTGAGAGACTTCCGGTCCTTCCGCATCAGTCGGTATCGCATCATTTACCGGGTCAACCACGAGGAGTCCTGCATCGAGATTCATTATCTCGGCCCCCGCCGGGATGTCTACGAAAGCTTCAGGGACCTCTTGTTAGAAAAAAGATCGCCTCTTTAGGCCCGTACACCCCTTCGTTCGTGTGCTGCCCAAAGCCGAAGCTCGTCGCTCCTGACATGAACAAGCTCAAGTGCCATGCCATCGGCGAGAGGAGCCCCCGCGTTTTGTCGCCGGAGAAGGGGCCCTCCAGCCTACGGCAAAATGTGGCTAGCGGCAGGGGGCGAGGAAGTCGAGTACCTCCTTGACGACGAGCTCGGGCGCCTCGCGCATCATGAAGTGGCCAACCGCAGGGATCCGTTTGAAGGTCAGTTTAGGAAAGTATTCGGGTAGGCGATCAGCCCACGCGATGGGCAGGA
>JAZFYO010000337.1:0-3467 GCA_036443615.1 Binatia bacterium
GATCGTAAGGGATCCCGAGAAGCTTGCCCGCGGCAAGAAGTATGTCTACGACGGCCTCCAATCCGGCGCGCTGAAACCGATCATTGATCGCACCTTTCCGCTGGACGCCATCGCTGAAGCCCACCAGGACATGGAATCCAACCAACAGAAGGGCAAGATCGTGGTGACGGTCTGAAAAACTGCCGGTGAACTGCGCCCGCGTATATGGCGGCTGGCTCTAAAATTACTCATCTTCCTCCTCCGTTGGCCTCACATCACCCTAGAAGCCACTCAATGATAGGGGGGGTTCATGCTTATAGGCTTGCGACTAAGAGACCAATATCACAGGGGAAAGGGCTGTCAATCGTTCTGAGACGCAATTAATCGACGCTTTAATGGAATCCTATTGCAATATTATCCTAATAACTAAGAGGTGGTATGTTTTAGCGTGAAGCGGTTCCGCCTAACTTCTCACGCAGAAAAGCCCTGACGTCCTTCCAGTAATAATGCACGATCCAGAAGAGCCCATGCCCACCTCCACAATCGTAGCGGATAATTCGTGCCTCTTTTCTGTAGGTTCGCAGGGCCAGCTTTAGCATCTCGAAGTATTCCAAAATCCGGGAATCATCTCCTGCTTCGACCAAAAGCAGGACAGGCACGTTTAGCGAGGACACACGCTGAATGGCCTCGGCAAAGTGCCCGCGCCCTGGCGCCGGTGCCAGGATGAGAAGGGCCTTAAGGTCTTTTCGCTCGACGCCTACCATAAGCGTCAGCAGACCGCCTCGTGAGAAACCCATGAGTGCAATCTGTGATGGGTCTACATCTGGCAGGGTCTTCACGTAATCCACTGCCCGCAAAATCTCTTCCTTGTGACCTGGAATATTTCCCTCACCACTTCCTCGGATGGGAACAAATGCCAAGAAACCATCCTCAGCCAGGGCCCGACAGAATCCGTCCAGGTCGTAGCCCCGAGCACTTGCCCTCACGTACCCCTGGAGATCCACGATGAGGCCATGGTTGTAAATCACTGCAGGGAAAGGACCCATTCCCTCCGGTCGACAGAGAAGCGCCTCGCCCTTCTCTCCACCAATGCGGTAACCCACCAAGGGGACTCCACCGCAACCTTGAATCAAGAAGAGCAGGAAAAGAACGGCGAGCGTGGGTCTCCTCACGAAATTATTGGTCCTATTTTCCATTTAGCCCCGCCCTCCAGTAGAACTATCCCGACCGCTTCGGCATAGTCGGGGTAGTCCACCGGATCAGCGTTGTGCGTGCCCAAGTCCAGAGCCTGGTGGCTCATCCTCCCTGATAGAGAGCGGATCAGATCACGTGGCATGACCATCGCTACTTCGGATAGCACCTCTCAAGGCGATGACGGGTAGAAGGGCACATTTCACTCTATTGCTGTCGATTGGCCCGCCGAGGTTTTCTAAAACTTGGTCGTCGCTGATATCCGTTATGGCGGCAAGTGTCATCCCATCGAGAGATCCAAAAAGAATAGAGGCTGACGCCTTCACAATGGCGCACATCTCGCCGGAGAACCTGACCTCTTTCAAGGCGCAGTTGTCTGCCAATCGAAGTTCCACACGGATTCGGTCTCCACACAAGGGGTTGACCTCCTCAAACTTGAAATCGGGATCCACAAGCCTACCAAATTTTCCTGGGTGCTTTGCATGCTCGAGTATCCTCTCGGTGTAGAGACCCATCAGAATTTCCTACGTTGGTGAGAAGAAAGGTCTACTTCAAGAAGAAGGTACGATCCCTTTCACTAGCTTCATGCTTTTTCCCGTTCTCCCGGTCCGCACCATGAGCAGCTCTCCCACCACCGCGACTGCCATCTGTTCCGCGGTTTCCGCTCCGATGTCAAGCCCAACGGGAACGTGAAGCCGGGCGATCTCTCCTTCTCCAAAACCCATTTCTCTGAGTCTGTTAGCTAAAGCTGACGCCCGTCTCGAACTGCCTAAGACCCCGATATATCTGATATCCGACCGGAGCAAGACCTCCAAAACCGGTAAGTCATGCTTAGCGGCGTGAGCGAGAAGCAACGCAAAACTGAATTGATTGAACTCTCGCCCCTGCGCAATTTCCCCCGGAAACCCAACCAGAATTTCGCTGCTGGACGGAAATCGCTCCCGATTAGCAAAAATAGGCCTGGTATCAATGACGTGGACGCGGAACCCTGCCTCGCTCGCGAGTCTTGCTACCGGCACCGCTACCTGACCTGCCCCAAATATGAAGAGGTCAGGGCTGTACCCAATGACGTCGATGAATACCTCCACAGCGGCATGCTTATATCCATCGACCGGCTTAAATCCGCTATCCAAATCGAGCACCCGGGAGATACCCCTGGACAACAAATCCTTCGCCACACTCAAGGCTATCTGATGGAGTCTCTCATCCCCCAGGGAACCGCAAGCTTCCCCTGCCGGGGTGACAATGAGCTTACCGGAAGGCCTAACCGAGTGGAGGGAAGATTGGGTGACGCTTAACAGGGCGAAGGGGGTTCCCTTTTCGAAGAGACTCTGGATTCGGGCAGAGATTTCTGGGTCCACCCTGACTGGCTCCACCAAAACCCGGAGGGCTCCAGCACAGGTAAGGCCGATCTCCAAAGCGTCTTCCTCACCGAGCTGCATCCTGAGGAGCTGAGGCGACCCTGAACGGGCCACTTCCTCTGAAGCCTCGATCACCTGGGAATCCACACAACCACCGATGGTCACAGTGCCTTTGAGGGTTTTACCCCCGATGACAAGCATCTTGGAACCCTCTTTTCTTGGAGCTGTCCCTTCCGTTGCGACCACTGTGGCAAGGCAAGCGTCAGAAGAATCCTGCGCGGCGCTCAATACCTCGTTAAAGATCTCCTTCATCCCTGTCCTTCATTACGGTCCGCATATATACAGGATTTCGCCAGCAATTCAAAACTCAATCCAAGAGGCCAGGCTAATTCCAGCTCTTTCCAGCAAAGTGATCGGCATCTTTAGAGCCCCTTTAAACCTGTATTGAGGTTGATCAAAAAACCCGGATGCAAGGCGCGCGAGAAAACGGCAAGCAAAAGGATAATCAGGCGCGGCCGATTAGGTGGTGAAAGAATCGCAGGCTGGCCGTCTTGATGGCCGTCGCGAGCAAGGGAATAGCCCTTAGCTGTTGAGTTGGCTTTCCTTCAGTCACGGAGTCTCCCGAACCCTCAACGTTTTTCTGCAGGTTCTGAGTGAACTGCTCGAACATCTGGTTGGAGATCTCTTCGACCACGCGTGAGCCAAACTGAGCGAGAAGACCCGTCATGGTAATCTCGGAGCTACCTACGACCTCGGTCCCCCCATGGGGAAGGGCACGCAGCTTTCCCACCATCTTCATCGAAGCGCTTCCTTTGCCTTTGACATCCTGCCCTTTACCCACCAGCTCGATCTCGAAGTTCTGGGCATCCAGGCGCTCAATCACCAGCTCCCCTTTATAATTCGTAACCACAGGACCGACCTTGACGTTTATAGTCC
>JAZFYO010000338.1:0-4108 GCA_036443615.1 Binatia bacterium
AGCCCTCCGGAGAATCAACTCCCTGACGGCTTCATTCACCAGGAGGATTTCATAGATGGCGGTCCTCCCTTTGTATCCGGTAAATCTGCACGCCTCACATCCCTTCCCTCGATAGTAGGAAGTCAGGCTAGCGTTTGGCAGGACGCTCACCGTGGGGTCAGAGACCTTCTCTTTGCATTCCGTACAGATGAGTCGAACAAGCCTTTGAGCAATAAAGGCCTTAGCAGCAGAGGCAATGAGGTAAGGTTGAATCCCCATATGCATCAGCCGTGTGGCCCCGCTCGCCGCATCATTGGTGTGCAAGGTGCTAAACACGAGATGGCCAGTCAAGGCAGCTTGGATGGCAATCTCGGCGGTCTCCAGATCTCTGATCTCTCCCACCATCATGAGATCCGGATCATGACGTAACATGCTCCGCAAGGAGTTGGCAATGGTCACATTGATCTTGGGATTCATTTGCATCTGGGTAATGCCCCTCAACTCGTATTCGGCTGGGTCCTCGACGGTAATGATCTTTTTCTCCCGAGTATTTAACGTGCTCAGGCATGCATACAGGGTGGTAGTCTTCCCACTGCCGGTGGGCCCAGTGGCCAGAATAATCCCATGGGGTTCCCTAATGACCCTCTCTAAGGCCTCCAGATCCTCGGGGAGGAGCCCTAAGTGCTCCAAACTGAAGAGCATTTCAGTCGGAAGGATACGAATCACCACATGCTCCCCATAGACGGAAGGAAGAATGGAGATCCGTAAGTCGAGTTCCCTCTGGCCAACCTTGATCTTTATCCGTCCATCCTGGGGCACCCGGCGTTCTGCAATGTCCAGGCGTGCCATGATCTTAATGCGGGAGACGATCGCGGAATAGAGGTATTTGATGTCCGGTGACACCCGTGTGTCATAGAGGATCCCATCCACCCGGTATCTCACCGCAAGCTCATCTCGATCGGGTTCAATATGGATATCGGTCGCCCGCTGCTGAATGGCTTCTTGCAATATTTGATCCACCAGCTTGATCACTGAAGCATCCTCAGCCCGACTCTCTATGTCTTCAGCCCTCTCCACGAGACCGACTGCGAGTTCCTCCAATTCACCCTGCTTTTGAGCTAAAATTCTCTCTATGGTATCTGCCCCCACCCCGTAGTACTTTCTAATGGCCTCGAGGATGTGGCCCTTACAGGCCAGCACCGCTTGGACTTCACACCCGAGATGAAATCTGATATCCTCCACGGCCCACATGTGATGGGGGTCGGCTAGCGCGATAGTCAAGGCACCGTTTTCCCACCATATGGGCATGACCTTGTAGTGGTGGACCAATCTGACCGGTACCTTGCTGATGACGGTTTGGTCAATCGCGACTTCCTTGAGGTTAACGAACGGGATGTTAAGCTGCTCCGAGACCGACTGGAGTAGCTCCTCTTCAGAGATGTAGCCCATCTTAATAAGGGTAGCACCGAGAGGCTCGCCGGTCTTTTCATGCTCCACAAGGGCCCGGCTCAGCTCGTCGGGGCTCACCAGCTTTTTCTCAACTAAAATCTCGCCGATCATTTTGGCCATTACCCTGTTCCCTTCTTTGGATTCCTAAAGTTCAATGGGGGGCCGATCCAGCTGCTCCGAGAGGGCTCGCAGAAGCTCCTCCTCGGAGATGTACCCCATGTGCACAAGGACCGACCCTAGAAATTCACCGGTCTCTTTGTGCCGTTGAAGGGCCCGCTCCAACTGTTCAGGGGTGATCAGCCTCTCTCCAACCAAGATATCTGTAAGCCTGCGCATCGGCTGACCTTCCTGATGGCTGCGCTGGTCGGAAAGGGCCTTAACAAGAATGGCCCCTGTGATATAGCCCATGTGCACAAGGACCGAGCCCAGAAGTTCACCGGTCTCTTTGTGGCGTTGAAGGGCCCGCTCCAGCTGTTCAGGGGTGATCCACTTGTTTTTGACCAGGATATCCCCAAGCCTCGGCGCCTTCTCACCGTGGATCGGGGGAGAAGGCCGCAGTGCTCCGATCATGTAGAGGTTTTCCTCAGGTTGATCGTCCAACCCGCCAGAGAGGATCCTCTCGCAACCCTCTAACGTATCCGCGAGAGGGACGTACTCCCCCTTCTTCCCTGTATAGGCCTCTGCAGTAAAGAAGGGTTGGGTCAGGAAATTTTGCAATTTCCTGGCCCGCTCGAAGATCAAGCGATCTGCTTTGGACAGCCCTTCAGCCCCGATGACCGTGACGATGCGTTTGAGTTCCTCATATTTATGAAGGACCTTCAACACCTCCTCGGCAATCCCAAAGTGCCTCTCTCCGACCACATCCGGATCCAGATGGGTACTGGAAGAACTCAGAGGGTCAATAGCCGGATAGAGACCGGCTTGGACCCGCTCACGAGATAACACCATGATCGAGTCGAGGTAACTAAAGGTACAGACCACCGCAGGATCAGTCGGATCGTCTCCCGGCATGAAGACTGCCTCAATGGCCGTGATGGAACCATCCTGGCGGGAGCGGATCCGCTCTTGAAAATCAGCCATCTCTGAAAAGAGGGTCGGTTGATAGCCGGTCTCAGAAGGAATCCTCCCTAGGAGCGTTGAGAGCTCCGCACCAGCCTGGGCAAACCGATAGACGTTATCTACAAAAAAGAGGACATCGAGTTTCTGCTCTTGGAGATGCTCAGCGATGGTGATTCCGGTCAAGACGACCTCAAATCGTGCCCCTGGTGGCTCGTTCATCTGGCCGAAGACCATGCTCACCTTATCCAAGAGCTTGGTTTTCTCAAGTTCGTAGTATAATTCATTGCCCTCTCGAATCCGCTCGCCCACCCCAGTAAAGATACAGGCCCCCTGATGTCTTTCGACAATATTGTGGATCAGTTCCAAGGTCAGGAGGCTCTTTCCCAACGCGGCACCCCCCAGAACGCCCGACTTGCTACCTTTGACCAGCGGATACAAGAGGTCGATGATCTTAATCCCAGTTTCCAGAATCTCGAAACCATCTCTGTGGGTATCGTCCAGATTCACATTGAAAGAGGTTACTTTCTTTCGGATGGGAAGCTTCAGTTTTGCCTGGATCTCCCCTTTCCTGTCAATGGGTTCCCCCATGACATTGACGACACGACCAAACATCTCTGTGCCCACCGGGACCTGTATCGAAGAACCCAACGCGGTCGCCTGGGCATTTCTTGGGACATTTATGGTGGAGGTCAGGGCGATACACTTGACCACATTGTTCTCCAGATGCTCTTCGACTTCCATGACGACCTTCTGCCCGTCATAGGTGTGGGTCTCGATAACTTCATGAATGGCGGGGAGCACACTGGAAGGATCAAACTTAACCTCTACAATAGGACCCTGAATGGAAATCACTCTTCCAAGCTCTGTCACGTGTGACTCCCTACAACTTCTTTTTTTTTCGGGTCACCACTCCGGCATAGGATTCCCGAATACTTGTGTCCGTTGCCTCATGCATGCTCCGAAAATATTGTAAGGTCAGCCTTTTTTTCTGGTCTCCCAGCTCCAGAAAGCTTGCCTCTAGATGCGTCGCGCGGCCAGCGAATTCCGAGAGCTTACTCTGCCAGAAGACCTCGTGGATCTTTCTGCTCAGCCAAAGCGTGATGAGATACTCGATGATCGAATAGGCTGACGGTTCCAAGATGATTTCTGTGGGATCTGAGGAGGCCACGTCAGGGCTTTGTGATGGCCGCTCATAGGGGAGGAGTTGAAAGGAGTCCACCTCCTGGTGGGTGAAGGAGAGAGGTCGGGGATAAAAGACCAATACGCTGGCAAACTTCCGACGGAGATACTGCTCAACGATGTAGTCCCTCAATCTCTCCACCTCCTGGGAGGTAATATGCTCCCCCACCCCAGGAAAATGTGTGAACGGCTCATTGAGATCCTTTAAGTAAATCCTCCCCCGCTCACCAAGTACAATCAACTCGGCTTGCTCACCACCCCGGGCTGACAGGGCCTTTTGAATAACCGCCGCATTCAACCCCCCCAATAACCCCTCATCCGAGGTCACGATGACGATGCCCAGGGGTGGTGAGGATCTCCCCAGAAAGGGGTGCCGACGTTGCTGAGGGGGGATCAGGCGGAAGAAGTCTTCCAAGACGACCGTCAAAGAAAGGGGTCGGCC
>JAZFYO010000339.1:0-3873 GCA_036443615.1 Binatia bacterium
TGGATCTCAGGCGTCCTGATTTAAAATCTTGAATATTTGTTCATATTATTGAACTGCCCATTAAGCTCTGGAATATCAACTGCTTATAACATAATTACTAGGTTTTAGATGCAACTCAGTTCAAATAATTGAACGGTGTGGCCAGTGCACGGCCTCTCTCGATAAGATAGAAATCTTTTAAAATCAGCCGATTATACGAGAGGACGGGTCTATGGCATCGGTCTTGCTTGATTTGATGCAGGGGTCGTGAACTCTTTCCCTGTTTCTGAGGATGGGTTCTCGAACAAAAAAAACTCTTGACATTCCGGGAGAACAAGAATACACCTGGATGCCATACCTGCAATGTACAACTTAAAAAGGGCTGTTAGGCCTTTCCTATTTCGTCAATCCATCGCAAAGGGAGAATGAGCATGGCAAAACAACATCGAAACACTTTAATCGGCCTCATCGGTTTGTGCCTGTTGCTGGTGATCAGTGGACCTGTTTACGGACAGGGGTTAACCACTGCCAGCCTTTCAGGTACCGCCACGGACACAACGGGCGGCGTGCTGCCCGGGGTCACCATCACCCTGACCAACACCGAGACGGGGCTGGTGCGAACCACCTTAACCGGCGATGAAGGCCGCTATCTTGCCCCGAACATGGGATTGGGGATCTACCAGGTAGCAGCCGAGTTAGTGGGCTTTCAGACCCTGGTCCAGAGTGACATCAGCCTGACGCTGGGTGCCCAGGTTGTCCTGGATTTCGTTCTCAGCCCGGGGAACATTTCCGAGAGAGTCACAGTGGTGGGTGAAGCCGCGCTGGTGGAGACGACGTCCTCCTCCATCGGAGCCCTTGTCGACGATAAAAAAATCAGGGACTTGCCGCTCAACGGCCGTGATTTTGTGCAACTGGCCACCCTCCAGGCTGGAGTCTTCCGGACCCGACTGTCCCGTGAGTACAATGCTCACAGGGGAGCAGGGACCCAGATCTCCATCAACGGAGCCCGCGTCGACCAGAACCTCTTTCTTCAGGATGGAACCACCACCAATGACTTTTTTGGCATGACACCGGGAGGTGTCAGCGGGGATAGTTTAGGGGTGGAAGCGATCCGCGAGTTCAGAGTGTTAAGCCACAATTTTAGCGCCGAGTACGGTCAAGCCGGGGGTGCCGTCATTCAGGCCGTCACCAAATCAGGAACCAATGAGTTTCACGGCAACGTATTTGAGTTTCACCGCAACAGCGCTCTGGACGCGCGCAATTTCTTTGACCGCCCCCCGGGCGATCCCACCGTGCGCAGTGACCCGCCGCCATTCATCAAGAACCAATTCGGGTTTACCATCGGTGGCCCCATTGTCGAGGACCAAACCTTCTTTTTTGGAAGCTACGAAGGTCTTCGCCAGCGTTTGGCTGAAACAAGTTTCTTCACTGTTCCCAACGAGTTAGCCCGCCAGGGCTTGCTTCCCATTGGCGAGGTATCCAACTGCACCGACCCACAGCCCGGTGGCCTGTGCCAACTCGCGATCAATCCAGAGGTCGTACCCTTCCTGGAACTCTATCCTCTTCCCACGGCGGGAGGAACTGATAATGGAGATGGAACCGCCGATCACGTCCGAGCTGACAGTGAACCCACCGACCAGGACCAATTTACCTTCAAGATCGACCACACATTTTCAGACAGCGATTCCCTTTTCGGGCGCTACCTGTACGATGATTCCACAAATAGAACCTTTGGTGCCAACCCTGGATTTCAACAATTCAAAAAAGTTCGCCGACAGATGATCACCCTTCAAGAGACGAGAATCTTTTCTCCGGCACTGCTCAACGTGGCTCGCTTTGGATTCAATCGAGCTTGGACAGGACAAGATAATTCCGGGCCTCTAGGAAACCGCGAAACCTTCGATCCCGCTTTCAGTTTTAACCCTGGATGGCCGATGGGAGGTATTAATACTAGCGGGTTGAGCTCTATAGGGGGCTCTGCGGCATCGGACTTGACTCGTCAAAACAATTCTTTTGAGTATAGCGATGATCTCACCTATAACCGGGGAAGTCATTCCATGAAAGTCGGGGCCACTTGGCGGCGCATCCAATCCAATGGCTTAAACGGGATCCGCGCCGTTGGCCGCCATGCTTTTAGGGGCCTGGAGGAGTTTTATGCGGGCGACTCCCGTCAGCTTCAGGTCGTCCTTCCCGGCTCTGACTTCATCCGGGGATGGCGTCAAAACATCATTGGTCTTTATTTTCAAGACGACATCAAATATCGGCCCAACCTAACGCTCAACCTGGGGTTGCGCTACGAGTTCATCACCGTACCCACTGAGGTCAACGGGAAGATGAGCAACCACCTGGATCCCTTTTCTACAACCTCGGTGTCCGAGGAAGTGGATGAGTACTTTAGTAACCCTTCGCTCAAGAACTTTGGACCCCGGGTGGGTATCGCTTGGGATCCCTTTGGGAACGGGAATACCTCGGTCCGGCTGGGAGGCGGGCTTTTCTTTGACCAGTTCAGCTCCAAAGTCATCTTTACATCCGGCTGGTCAGGGCTGCCTTTTTATGCACGAATCAATGTCAATAACCCTCCCTTCCCCAGTGGCTTCGAGAACCTGGATCTGAGCGCCCTATTGGCGTCGATCGAAGACGGACCCATCCCACGGGACTTCACCAATGGGTACGTGATGCAGTACAACTTGATGATTCAGCATGCCATTACCTCCGACACCAGCCTTTCGGTTGGTTATGTGGGCTCTTTGGGTCGTCACTTGAGCAGAATCCAGCAAACCAACCCAAACCAGCACATCGTTTGCCCCTGCCCTGACGACCCGGCAACGAGCTTTGACGAGTCTACGGCGCCGGCGGGAGCCAAGTATCACCCGGTGGGTACCACACGGGCCAACCCGTTCACACAGGTCATTGGACTGAAGGCGTTTGACACCAATTCCTCTTTCAATTCACTGCAGGTCAACCTGTCGCGGCGTTTTACCGACGGGCTGCAGTTTCAGGTGGCCTACACCTGGTCCAAAAACCTCAGCGTGTCGCCGGGGCAAAACGGAGGAAGCAGCGGCGGGGTTACCACCACCATGGATCCAGAGGACCCCGGGCGAGACCGCTCACGCTCGCCCTTTCATGTTGGTCAGGACCTCACCATGAACTACACCTACGACCTGCCTTTTGGGGCTGGCCTCGGTGGAGTGGCCGCCGGGTTCCTCTCCGGGTGGCAGCTGGGTGGAATTATCAGCATTTCAGACGGTGTTCCACGTAACATTGATCTGAGCCCCCGTAGTGGATTTCAGCCTTCGCGCAGCGGCGTTCACACCGGAGCGGACGGGTTCCAGGAGCGCCCCAGTCTGCTCCCCGGCAGAAAGCTCACAATCCGTGACGATTGGGATCCCCTTACAGGTTATTGGGACCCCAGTTCTTTAGTACGTGCGGAAGGTGGCTTTTGGGGAAACCTGGAGCAAAACGCCGGCACCACGCCCGGCATAGCGACTTTCGATCTCTCACTGGTCAAGAATACAGCCCTGACCGAGCTAGCCACGCTGCAGTTTCGGGCAGAGCTTTTCAATATCTTCAATCGTGCCAACTTTGGAAATCCAAGGGGAGCGGCTTTTGGTAGAAGGGGCCCGGATTCGCGGTTTGGGCGGATCACCAGCACCTTTACCACCTCGCGCCAGATTCAATTCGCTTTGAAGCTGTCGTTCTAAAGGAGCGGCTTAGGCCAGTTTCGAAAGTTGGTTCGCGTTTGGATGGAGGGCTTGGGCACCCAAGCCCTCCATTTTCTTTGTAGGGAGAGTTTTAGGGACTGTCCCAAGAATTCTTCCAGAATTCGGGGACTGTCCCTAAAACTCTCCCAAACTCCCCTATAATCCGTTGATAAACAGAGGCTTTTGGGCGCAC
>JAZFYO010000340.1:0-4284 GCA_036443615.1 Binatia bacterium
GTCAACTAGCCAGGGAAAGCCCCGTAGCGGCGGATCTCGTTACTCCTGTTCCCGACTCCGGCGTGCCTGCAGCGATCGGATATGCGGAGGAGTCCGGGTTCCCCCTCGAGTTCGGTCTGATCCGTAACCACTACGTGGGGCGAACATTTATTGAGCCGCGTCAGTCCATTCGCCATTTCGGCGTTAAGATAAAACTCAATGCCCAGCGGGAGGTCTTGCAGGGTAAGAGGGTGGTAGTCGTGGATGATTCCATCATACGCGGGACCACTAGCCGAAAGATCATTCGGATGCTGCGGGACGCAGGTGCCGCAGAGATCCACCTGCGGATCAGCTCTCCGCCCACAACGGGTCCTTGTTTTTATGGGATCGATACCCCTACTCGAGAAGAGCTCATTGCCTCTTCCCACGACGTCAACGAAATCTGTAAATTCATCGAGGCGGACAGCCTTGCCTATCTAAGCCAGGAAGGAATGTATGTCTTTCTTAATGGCAGCACCGATGGTTTTTGTGATGCTTGCTTTAGCGGCAATTATCCTCTCCATTTTGATGATGAGGGCAAGGCAAAGCAGCTCCACCTCTTTGAGGCATTGCAGCAGCGCTGATTAGTAGCTATCAGTAGTCAGCCATCAGCGGTCAGCAATTAGCGGTTAGTCTCGAGTCACGAGTTGCCAACAGTCAGTTGTCCGTAGTCAGTACGTCTCCCTCACTCGCCATAGGCAATTCTGTAATCACATTGGACGTTCTAGCGTCACTGGTGGGTCGTGCTGATATTGCCCTGCCGTAGCCTTCGGGTTTTCACCTTATCAAGGGAAAAGTCTACCGAGGTTTGTCTGATCGCCACACCGTAGTCCTTTTCCGCACACTCGATAGAAACATAGCCTTGGCGCACATCTTCGAGGACCTTTTCCGGATCACGCATCAGGGGATTACCCATGCCGCCCCCCCCGGGTCTCTCGAGACGGAATAGATCCCCATTCATCAGGAGAAAATCTCCAAAACGAGACGGGAGTTTCTGCTCCTCTGGGCTGCCGGGATTGATGATGCAGGACCCTTTAGCTCCTTCCTTTCCACCTGCGCTCCCCCAAGGTGCAGTCCTGTGCTTGTCGGTGCGCATGGAAAAGCAAACTTCGTCATGGAGGACGCGATACTCGCGAACAAAGCCAAGGCCTCCTCGGTACTGTCCAGGCCCTCCGGAATCAGGAATCAGCTCGAACCTCTCTACCCGTGTGGGAAACTCTGATTCGACGATTTCAACTGGTGTAATCTTTCCGTTGCTCAGGTGAAAGGCGGTGGCCGGTGCGCCGTCTAGGCCGGATCGGGCACCCGTTCCACCCGTCAAGATTTCGTATTGGACATATCCTCTTCTCCCGCTTGCGCCCCGTCCACCCAGTGCGATAGCAGCGCTTCCCGAGCCGTCGGCAATTCGCTTCTCCGGGACAAGGTGACCTAATGCTTTGAAGATAGCCTCTGCCAGCACAAGAGCGGTTGGCATATAGGTGTTGACCGCTGCCGGAAAGTTCGGATGGACGACCGTACCCTCGCGGAATGTAGTTTTTACGGCTCGGGCCAATCCGTGATTAATCGGGAGGGAGGGATCGACAAGGCAAACGAGGCAGTAATAGCAACAAGCCCTAACGAGCGGAGGGCGGATATTGGCCGGCCCCTTGGTCTGATCGCTGCATTGGCTGAAGTCAAAGTGGATGCGGTCTCCCATTTTCTCCACGGATACATGGATGCGGATTGGGCGATTGAGGTCAATTCCGTCATGGTCTACAAAGCCCTCTCCCTCGTAGCTGCCGTCGGGCCAGGAGGCAAGCGCCTTTCGCACCCTGGTCTCCGTGTAGTGGGAGAGCATCTCGGTTGCCTCAAGGATCGTTTCCTTTCCGTATCTTTCCATGAGATCGGATACCCTCATTTCTCCGACTCGATTGGCCCCTAGCTGCCCGCGGATGTCGCCAATTACTAACTCCGGAGTACGGCTGTTTGCGCCGATGATTCGCTCTACCTCGCCGACCGTTCGGAAGCGAGATGCGTATTTTACTGCGGGGAGATGGAGTCCCTCCTGGAATATTTCACGCGCCTGTCCCGAACCACTGCCGGGGACTGTGCCACCGATGTCGCTTTTGTGGGCCATGCTGGCGCAGAAGCCGACCCACTCCCCTCGGTAAAAGATCGGGGTCAGTACGCCCATGTCGGGGGCATGAGGGCTGCCGCCGAGGTAGGGATGGTTGATGATGAAGGCGTCCCCCTCGTGAATTTCTGATTCAGGATAGCTTCTTAGTATCGCCTCGGCACAGGCAGGGAAGGCGCCCATGTGCAGGGGCAATACGACATGCTGGGCGACAAGCTCGCCCTGGCGGTTTAAGATACCGCAGCTGGCATCATGGGATTCGCGGATGATGGTGGAGAAGCCGGTGCGAAAGAGAGAATTCTGCATCTCCTGTACGATGCCGTCCAGACGCGCCCGAATCACCTGTAATGTTATGGGATCAACTTCGGTCATAGTAGAGTTCAAAAGTAAAATTGAAAAATGCAAAATTTAGTTTTTTCACTTTTCACTGCGCTTAGTTGTACCTGACCGTAGTTTAATTTAACTATCGCTTCCTTCTCTAGAAGAAGAATCGGACCTGTTCCTGGTCTTCCGCGTTAAGGCCTCATTGAGGAAGAGATCTCCATCCTGCTGCTCAACGACGACCCCGTAGACCTCCCGGGCTTTGGCCACGGAGACATATCCGTTGATGACGTCGCTCAGGACCATGGCAGGGTCTCGCTCCATAGAGTCCCCGAGACCCCCGCCTCCCGGGGTTTCCAGACGAAAGACGTCTCCCGGCTGAAGCGAAAGGTCCGAGCAGCGCGAGGGGAGGAGCTTTTCTTTTTTAGTTCCAGGATTCAGGATGCCTTGTCCCGTTTTTCCATGAAGTCCCCCACTAATTCCCTTGGGGGCCACCACGTGCTTGGTGGAGCGCAGAGAGAAACGTGCCTCCTGATCCAGGATCTCGTATTCGCGCACGAATCCGAGGCCACCCCTGAATGTGCCCCCACCTCCGGAGTCGATGATCAGCTCGAAGCGGCGGAGTCTTGTGGAGAACTCGGATTCGACGATCTCTATGGGGGCAATGCGAGCATTGGATTGGTTGACATTGGTGCCGGAGACCCCGTCTTTGCCGCTTCGACCACCGGAACCACCGCCAAAGATCTCGTATTGAACATAGGACCTTCCGGTTTTGTTACTGCGCCCGCCTATGATGATCGAGCGGCTGCTGCAGCCATCGGCAACCTTCTTTTGAGGGGTCAACTGGCTAAAGGCTTCAAGGAGGGCCTCCACCAGGGCATGGACGGTAGGGTTATAGGTGTTGACCGGCGCGGGGAAGTATGGGTTGACCACGCTTCCTTCCCGAGTTTTTATTTCAATGATCCGAGCCAGGCCGTGGTTAATGGCCAGAGCAGGGTCCACTAAGCAGGTCAGGCAGTACGAGCACGCGGCTCGGACCAGCGAAGGGCGGATATTAGCCGGCCCCTTGGTCTGATCGGCACAGCCGGTGAAATCGAACAGGAGATGGTCTCCCTCTTTCTCAATCCTCGCATGGATGCGAACCGGCCGATCGAGCTCGATGCCATCGCTGTCCACGAATCTTTCGCCCTCGCCTGTCCCATTCGGCCATGAGCCGATCTCCCTCCGGGCCTTCTCTTCGGTTAGATCGAATAGACGTTCGTAAGAGCCGAGAACAATCTCCTTGCCGTATTTCTCCATCAGCTCGCGGAAGCGTCGCTCGCCCAATCGGGCTGCCCCCACCTGCCCACGGATGTCACCAACAACCAGCTCCGGGGTGCGGCTGTTAGCCGCGATGATCTCCTCGATGTCGCGATTGGGCTGGTAACGGAAAATGTATTTCACCGGCGGGATGTGTAGTCCTTCTTGATAGACCTCGCTCGCCCTGCTCCAGCAGCTGCCCGGCACCGGACCGCCAATGTCGCTTTTGTGAGCTAGGTTGGCCGAGAAGCCAACCCACTCACCCTGATAAAAGATCGGTGTCAGCACCGCCATGTCGGGGGCATGGGGGCTGCCGCCAAGATAAGGATGGTTGACGATGAATGCGTCTCCTTCGCTGATCTCCGTTACGGGATAGTTTTTCAATACCCCTTCGGCACAGGCAGGAAAGGCCCCCGTGTGAAGGGGCAGCACCACATGCTGAGCAACCACCGCTCCCTGGCGGTTGAGGATGGCGCAACTGGCGTCCTGGGATTCGCGGATGATGGTGGAAAAGCCGGTGCGAAAGAGAGAAT
>JAZFYO010000341.1:0-10407 GCA_036443615.1 Binatia bacterium
CCCCGTGTTTGATATAACTTGATTCTTAGTTCTGCACCTATCCCCTCACCGATGAACTGAAGCGAGCCTCAAAATCCGCTTTGCTCAAGCTGCCGGCCCCCGCCAGCTTCTCGAGCATCTCGGCAGCCGCAAAGTCTTCAGGCTTAAGCCGGATCATGTACTCGTACAGCGCCTGGTATTGCTCGGATTGGACATCAACGAAGCGCACGCGGATCTTGCCGCTCTGCGGGTCGATCATCTGGTCAAATGGGATCGGCACGAGCCGTCCCGCCTGGATGGTAACCATTGCGTTGCTCCCACCCTCCATTAAAAAGCGTGCAGCCCAGTAGCCTAGGCTACGGCAGTACTGGATGTCATGGGCGCCGGGCGGGGCGCATCTGAGTTCGTATCCAAGGTGTTTGTCCACAATGGTGATCTCGATCCCACGTCCCCGAAGGCTTGCGGTCACACGCTCCTTGAGCAGACGTCCGAGGTTGAGCTCGCCCAGGCGCACATTCCCGTACGCATCCCGCTCAACCGGTCCTAGCGTTTCCGGATCGAGCTTTACTGAAAGACCCTCAGAGAGTATCGCCACCCCGTGGTCGCGTCCCTGGGCACGGCGTTTGATGATCGCACCTTCGAGGATATCGGCAATTCGTTCGAGGCTGATCTTATTTTCCGAGAACTCCTCCGCAATCACGGTGAGCGTTGCGCCGGACGAGCCCCCGATCCCAAGGGCCAGGTGACCGGCGTGGCGGCCCATCACGGTGACGAAAAACCAGCGCTCGGTGGTCACAGCATCCTGCATGAGATTGTGGACCAGGTCCTTTCCTAGATTGCATGCCGTCATGTACCCAAAGGTAACGATTCCTCCCGGCAACGGCAGGTCATTGTCGATCGTCTTGGGAACGTGAGCAACCGTCAGATTAGTAACCGCCTTAGCAACCTGAGAGGCTGCAAACGCCGTATCGTCGCCTCCGATCGTAATCAGATGGTTTACCTCGAGATGCTGAAGCGTCTCGGCGACTCGCCGCACACCGTCGGGGCTCCGCGTTGGATTCGTCCTTGAGGTTCGAAGAATCGAGCCACCCTCGAAGTGGATGCGCGAGACATCTCCGATGTCCAACTCCACGACGTGCTGGTCATCTCCCTGGACGAGCCAGCGGAAGCCGTCAGTGCACCCGATCACTTGCATCTTGCGGTTCCGTGCCTCGATGGTTGCAGCCGCGATCACGGCGTTGATCCCCGGGGCCGGCCCCCCGCTAACGAGAATGGCTAATGTTTTCATAGCGACAGTGAAAAATGAAAATGGCTGTAGTCAAATTACAAAATTGCCCTTGATTTAACCGAACGTGGGTATATTTCCTCCGAGCTTTTCACTTTGTTATTTTCAATTTATACTCTGCATTTTGTACTAAAGGCAATCGGGTCTAAAGCAAGGTCGCCATATCCTCCATCTGCTCAAGATTTTGAACCTTCTCTATGAGAACCTCAACCTCTTTCCCCGAGCGGACATAGCCGGCCAACCTTTTTACTTTCGAGTGAAGCTCCTCCGCCGATAACGGGTTCGCTGGGGTCCCTTTGAAGTGCAGCACCTCGCGTTTGAGCTCGCGCCCATCTTTGAGCCTCACGGTTACCCTGGCAGCACGACTCTCTTTCATCTGATTGATTTCCTCATCCACCTGAAGCTCCACCCGTCGGGCCAACTCTAAGATCTTGGAATTGGAAAGGTTCCTCTCAGAGAAATTTTCCGGATCCTCCGGTTCAGCCGACAAGGAGAGAGCCACAGAGTAAGGGACGCTGTATTGAGCCATCATGACGTCCCTTGGCTCGTAGATGGCATGATGCGTGGTTATCTTTTCCTCGCCGGCAATGACTATCTTTTCCACTTCCTCGGCACCGAAGGAATAGTCGCACCTAAGGCCCAGAAGGGCCTCGATGGGCGCCTGCGCATAGATGTGGCACGGATAACGTTTGATGGACATATTCAGGGTCTCAAAGTAATCCCCTAATCCTGCGATCAACCTCTCCGGCAGCGGGCTCTCCGAGTATACTCGACAGAAGCCAAACTCCCCTTCCAAAATAGTCTCCGGACCGGTGAACCCCTTCGACGCCAAGAGGGCCGCCAACACACCACCTTCCGCAGCCCTCCCCAGGTGAAGCCTCTTCACCATTCCTCCGCTGGTTGCCCGGGAGAACTCAAGGAGACCTGAAGAAAGGGATCCGGAGATCCCCATGGCACAGGTGAGCTGCTCCACGCCAAGACCCAGGACCTTTCCCACAGCCATCGCCGCCCCAAAGGTCCCGGTGAGACCTGGCGCATGAAAGCCTCTCCGCTCCACCCCATGACCGAGAGCGAGACCAATGCGCGACATGATCTCGCAACCCGCTACAAAGGCCGTCAAAAAATCCTTGCCCGTCGCATGGATTTCTTCGCTGACGGCAAGGAGCGCAGGAACCATCGTCGCCCCCGGATGGACCCCCCCACCTGGGTGGCGCGAATTGTCGAGCTCGAACCCATGGATCATCGTGCCATTGGCCAACGCGGCGGAGGCCGAGGGAACCATGACGTGATCGCCGAAAATTGAACTCGTCCCCTTTCCCCCGCGCTCTTTGACCAGGGAGCCAACGATTTTCCCCCACGGCTTGGTGGACCCATGGAGACCAACCGCGATGCTGTCCAAGAGACAGTCTTTACCCCTCTGAATTACCTCCGCGGGGATTGCGGCATAGTCCAGACCGCAAGCGTATCTTACCAGGTGAAGGGTTTCCTCCATTTTTCTTGTTCCTCGTCGGGATCTCGTGAATAATGACGCTTTACTAACCTGAGGGAGTGATCACTTACTGGCTGGAGCTGCCCTGACCGCTAGCCCCGACTATTCATAGGTTGTTGGCTTGAAACAGACCAAACCAGCACTGCAAGCAGCTTTCCCTCATCTATCAAGGCCAGTTGAAATCGAAAAAGTGTCGATGTGTTTCCTGGCTGGGGAATAATCGGGGCTAGTGTAAGATGGGCCAGTGGCCGAGACCCGAGTCATTTCCTCTTTTCTATGGAAACAAAGTCACGTTGCTCAGAGCCTATGTAGATTTGCCTCGGACGGGAGATCTTCTGATCGGAATCGAGCAGCATCTCCTCCCATTGGGCGACCCAGCCCGAGGTTCGTGGAATGGCAAACATGACGGGGAACATGTCTACCGGCAGGCCCATAGATTGATAGATCAGACCGGAGTAGAAGTCGACGTTGGGATAAAGCTTGCGCTTGATAAAGTAGTCGTCTTCTAGGGCGATCTTCTCCAACTCAAGGGCAATATCCAACAACGGGTTTTTCCCCGTCACCTCAAATACCGCTTCCGCGGTCTCCTTGATAATCTTGGCCCTGGGATCATAGTTTTTATAAACCCTGTGACCGAATCCCATAAGCCTCCCTTCACCCTCCTTGACCTTTCGGATGAAGGCAGGGACCTTATCTTTGGAACCGATTTCCCCGAGCATCTTTAGCACCGCCTCATTGGCCCCCCCGTGCAGGGGTCCGTAGAGAGCCGCGGCGGCGGCGGCTACGGCCGAATAGGGATCCACGTGGGAGCTTCCCACGCCCCTCACGGCGTTGGTGCTGCAGTTTTGCTCGTGATCCGCATGGAGGATGAAGAGGACATCCAGGGCCTTTTCCAAAACCGGATGCGGCTGGTATTTGAGCTCGGTCATCTTAAACATCATATTGAGAAAATTCCCGGTATAGCTGAGGTCATTGTCAGGATAGGCGTAGTGCCTTCCAATGGTATGGCGATAGGCAAAGGCAGCCAGGGTAGGCAACTTGCCGATAAGTCGGTAGGTTTGTTTCTTGCGTGATTCGCCGTCGAAGATGTTTTTGGCATCGGGATAGAAGGTCGAAAGGGCCCCCACCGCGCTTATCAGCATTCCCATCGGGTGTGCATCGTGGTGAAAGCCGTCAATAAACTTCTTGATGTTCTCGTGCAGGAAAGTATGGTGGGTGACATTCCAGCTCCAATCCTCTAGTTGCGCTTTGGTGGGGAGCTCCCCGTAGAGGATCAGATAGGCAGTCTCCAGGTAGGAGCTCTTCTCAGCCAGCTGCTCAATGGGATACCCACGGTAGCGAAGTATCCCGATATCCCCGTCGATGTAAGTGATTCGACTCTGGCAAGAGGCGGTGTTCACGAAGCCGGGGTCATAGCTGAGCATGCCGAAATCCCCTTCCGATACCTTGATCTGGCGCAAGTCCACGGCGTTGATAGCGCTATCATGGATCGGGATTTCGTATTTTTTGCCGGTCCGATTGTCGATAACAGTCAGTGTCTCAGAAGCCATAAACAATATTCCTCGCCCGCCACCAGGCAGTCCGTCTAAGTCCACCCCTTTTAGAACACCAGGGTCTCCCGGTCAACCGTCAGATTATTTGATCCGTATAACCCCTAAAGCCAGCAGAGACTAAAATTGGGGGGAATCCTTGACCTCATGCTGAAGACGGATCGAGGCCCCAGGAGATTTTCCACCCTCCATTTTGCTTAGAAAGACACACAATCGCCGCGGCGGCGAAATCTACTTCCTTCACATCCGGGTTTCCTGTCACCAGCAGAGAGGCTAGCCGGCCAAGGTGCGGAAGATGGCCTACCAACATCAGTGAACTCTGTGCAGTCTCCAGTTCCGCCTTGGCTATTAGAGGATCGTCCTCGGGGGCCAGTCCTTTAATCTCGCAAATCCCACATTTCGGAGTGAGATGGTGGGCTAAAATCTCGGCTGTTTCTCTCGCCCTGACCTTATCCGAATGAAAAATTTGATTGACCACCAGGCCCTTCTTCGCCACGGCTCGAGCTACCCTCTCAACCCCTTCCCGCCCCCGTTCGCTCAAGGGACGTTGCGGATTTTCCGCCTCGGGTTTTGCCTCTCCATGCCTTACCAAATAAGCAACCATAATGACCGATGGGCTAAAAGCATCCTGTTGTTTCATGGACCAACTTACACGCTGTTACAATATGTTCTCACAGCTGCATTAGTCCAATCAAGCAGGTCCATGGGGAGGAGGGTTACGCTCCCGTGAGCCGCATGCCGCCATCGACCGGAAGTATAGCAGCGGTAACATGTGAGGCCTCGTCTGAGGCCAGAAAGACGGCGGCCTGAGCAATATCATCGGCCTCTCCAATCCGTCCCAGGGGAACCCTCTTTGCATAGCGGGCCAGCTTCTCGGGCGTGGAGGTGTCCACCATAGGAGTTCGAGTCGGACCTGGACAGATACAGTTGACCCTGATCTTCTGCGGTGCATGGTCCTCAGCCATAGCCTCGGTTAGGGTGATGAGCGCCCCTTTGGAGGCACAATAAGCCGCTCGCCCGGCCTGACCCGTCATCCCAGATCGAGCCGATATATTGATAATAACGCCTCCACCTCTTTTGACCATTTCAGGAATGGCAAGGCGCGAAACCACAAATACACTTCTCAAATTGGTATCTACCGTTCGATCCCAATCTTCCTCGGTGATCTCGATAATGCTGCCATTGGTCCTGACCCCTGCGCTGTTCACCGCTATATCCAGCCCTCCAAAACGTGTAACCGCCTCCTCAACCACCTTTTTCATTTCTTCCGTCCTCCTCACATCCCCCGACCGAAAGAGGGCCTCGCCCCCATTCCTCTTTATCATCTCAAGCGTTTCTTTGCCCTTGGCATCCGTCGTAGAGGTGCCCATTACCGATACCCCTTCAGCGGCAAAATGAATGGCTATTGCCCGTCCCAATCCAGAACCAAAACCTGTGATCAAAGCAATCTTTCTTTCTAGTCGCATTGGTTACTTACTTGCTTAGAGGTGCCTATCCCGACAGGTTTCTCTTAAATCCTCGACAAAATTATCTTTCTATCCCTGAAGTCTTTAACTCTCTCCTGGTAATCTTCGGGGTTAGAGAGGTTGAGAGGTGGGAGTGGGGAGATTCTTTGGATTATACGTGGAAGGGTTCATCAATTTTTTAATATTTATGCTAGCCTAGGATGTAATCAAGTTATATCGAACACGGGGTTTGAATCCCCGTGTTCGACCAACGGGGAGAGCTGCCGCTTCTCCCCTTTGGAGACCCCATCGGCTTTGTGCCCGCCTCAAGAGGCGGGGTTTACATTGAATCAATGATCTGAGACTGCTGCGCCCATCCGGCCCGAGATAGACCCGCAGCGCACGCCACCTAGACCCCAGTGGTCGAGGGCGACTTCACCCAGGAGATTGCTCTGCCTGGCCAGCCCCCAACAGGGCCTGACGTTTTTTTTCCAACGCGCTCAGCAGTTTGTCGAACGCTTCGGAGAATTTGTCTACACCCTCACGGAGCAAGGTGTCCATCACCTCCTCCATCGAGATATTGACCTGGGCCAGAATGCGCATGGTCTCGTGTGCCTGCTCAATACTCTCTTCCCAGTTCTCTGTCAGGCCCGGACGAACACTCTCCGCAGCCCGCAATTCTGTTAAAGTCTCGGCCGGCAGTGTATTCACGGTCTCCTGGCCAATCAGTTCATCGACGTAGAGCGTCTTTGAGTAGTTCGGATTCTTGGTGCTAGTGCTAGCCCATAAGAGCCTCTGCGACTTGGCCCCCTTCTCGGCCAACACCTTCCAGCGCTTTTCAGCGTACAGATCCCGGTAGAGGGCATAGGCGATCTTCGCATTGGCAATGGCCACCTTGCCCGCCATGCTCTCCAGCTTGGCTCGTCCCTCTGGATTCGCCGTCACCTTTTGTACCTCGCTGAGCTTCTGGTCGACAAGCGAGTCGATCCGGCTCACGAAGAAGCTCGCCACGCTGGCTACCTTGCTTACATCCCCGCCCGATTTGGCAAGCCCTTCCAGGCCCTCTATGTACGCGAGCGCAACTTCTCTGTAAACTTCTACGGCAAAGAGGAGGGTAACATTGATATTGATCCCCTCGCTGATCAACTGCTTGAACGCGGGTACCCCTTCTGGTGTGCCGGGGACCTTGATCATGACGTTATCGCGACCGATCAGGGTACGAAGACGCCGGGCCTCCTCGACCGTTCCCTGTGTGTCATAGGCAAGATAGGGCGACACTTCAAAGGAGACATATCCATCTCGTCCCCCCGTGCGGACATAGACCGGGTACATCACGTCGGCGGCGAGCTGGATATCCTCGATTGCCAGGTTTTCAAAGATATCTTTAGCGGTGCCGGCCCCCGTGAATACTAGGCGTTCAAGGGCCTGGTCGTAGTCGGTGCTTCCGGCCAGTGCCTTTTCAAAAATCGCCGGATTGGATGTGATGCCGAGCACCCCGTCCCGCTCCACCATCTCCTTGAGTTCCCCAGACGTTATCAGACCACGCCGGATATTGTCATACCAGATGCTTTGTCCGAACTTCTGGATATTCAAAAGCGGATTTCCCATATCGTCTCCCCCTCTCCTGAGTCACCTCCGTTCCGAGGCCGCTCAACCAACCAATATTAATAGTACATTATCCGATGTCCAAGGCAAGAAAATTAACCCCGAACGGTCTTTCCTTTCTCCTTTATCTCTCAAAAACTATATAGAGCACTGTTTGGGCAAGAAATCATAGATCCCTGAGAAAGTCCGCGTCCGTTCATCGTTCGAGCCGGCAAGGGCAATAAAGACCGTCACACGATGCTTCCAGTCGCTGCAAAGGAGCTTTTGTACAGCATCTTCAGGCCGTAAGGCGGCAGCATGAGGAAGATCTCCGACATAGTTTAGGCCGTGTGGCCTTACCTAACGCACTTGAGCGGAAATACCCGAACGCAGGGAAAGAGTGGGGGTGGCAGTGGGCTTTTTCTGCCACCAGCCATTATACCGACACGGAGACCAGGGAAAAGCGAAGACACCATCTTCACGAATCGGTTCTGCAAAGGGCACTCAAGGAAACCCGGCTCAGGGCAGGTATAGTCAAGCCTGCCGGGTGCCACACGCTTCGACACTCCTTTGCCACTCACTTAAAGGTGGCTACGACATCAAAACAGTTCAGGAGCTTTTAGGACATAAGGACATGACGATTACTATGGTTTATACCCACGTGCTCAACCGGGCGGCAGGGGAGTTCTTAGCCCGGCTGATACCCTGCTAACATAGATACCGACTCCGTTGCAGGTATTTTAGTATTATCTTGGTCAGTGTTTGTCGGCTGGATGGTACCCATATGATGTTTGACAAGACCTTGGGAAAGCAGGAGAATCGCCGAGGTTTTCTGATATTTTTGGCGCTTCTATACCGACCAGTATACTCGATAGTTGGGCGGCCTGCGACGTTTCTGGCCGGCAATGATTCAAATTCATCGCGGCTGGCAATCCAATTGCCGATTTCAACTCGGAATACACTGAAGGGAGGAAACATACAATGGCCATTCAGATTGTAGCGATTCAGGGGACTGTGCGGCCTGGCAACTTCACGGCAAAGGCGCTCGCGCTGGTGGCAGACGAGCTTCGAAAACAGGACGACGTGACACTCGAGGTCATCGACCCGTCGACTCTGAGCCTGCCCTTTCCCGGAATGGACGGAGGGGGAACGGGTCCAAAGGTACTTCAGGAGAAGGTGTCCGCGGCCACAGGCGTGATCCTGAGTACGCCGGAGTATCACGGCAGTTTCAGCAGTGCGCTCAAGCTTGTAATCGAAAACCTCGGCTTCCCGTCGGTCCTTGCGGGCAAGCCAGTTGCCCTTCTTGGCGTGGCGGCGGGGCAGATCGGAGCCATAAAGGCGCTTGAACAACTGCGGAGCGTCTGCTCGCACGTCGGGGCTATCGTGCTGCCAGGACCGGTCTCAGTCGCCGGGGTGCAGCAACTCTTCGACGAGCAAGGCCAGTGTCTTAACGAGGCCACCGAAAAGCAGATTCGGGGAGTTGCAACGAAACTGTTGGACTACATCCGGGGCCACATCTGCCCCCGCGTCACGCTGGAGGAAATGGTTCGTCAGGGTCTTAGCCGACGAGAGGCGGAACTCCGCACGGATACGGCTAGTGGTTGACGATGTCCGGGGATCAAACACTGCGATGCCCAACAACCGGCTCCAGTGGCCCGGCAGTGGCAGCGTCTTTTTCTTGTGCTTGGTCGGTCGGTGGAATACGGCCGTGCCTTTATCACTCGCCGGTGGTATCGTTCCCAACGGCCGTCGAGCCGATCCGTTGAGCCTGGAGAAAAAGGTACATCGAAGAATTTATACAAAATACGACGTCCGTATTTGGCATAAAAGAGGCGATCTCGGGTCAAGGTACCATTTTGGTACCCCCAATTTGGCCTCTTTTTTGATCATTGGGATTTTTTCTACAGCCTCGTTAGATTTGAGGAGAAATGACGGCTCAACTTCTCGCCGGTGCGCTAACGCATTATTAAACTGACGTCCTAAGAGTAGCCTGACGCATTCATCGAATTCGAGTAAACCCCGTACCACGGGATTACGCCCGTGGCTTTGGGGCACTGCCCTTGCAGGGAGTCCGGAACATTCATCCCCGCGCTTACGCACGGGGCGTTCTGTGGTACGGGGTAAAGGTGTCAGGAGCACCTTTTTTTAGAGCCATGAACATGAGACAAAGTCAGAATCTGGGAGCCTGTGGCAGCGGAATTAGCCGGCTGGACGGGCAGTGCCTCGGGGCTCCCCCCTAGCTCTTAAAGGATTGACTCTCTAAAAAAGTATCGACGTCCTGCTGACCAAAAAAGACTAGGCGCACTTCCTGCACGGTGGCCTCAGAGGCGAGAAAGTCCTGGACGGCCTTCGAACAGACCTGAGCCGCCTGATCCAATGGATAGCCATAGACCCCGGTGGAGATGGCCGGAAATGCCACTGTCTTGAGCCCCTTCTTACCCGCTAGGGCCAGGGAGTTTCGGTAACAGGCAGCCAGCTGATCGGCCTTTTCCTTCCCCCCGCCACCAAAGACCGGGCCTACGGTATGAATCACGTACCTCGCAGCCATCTTGCCGGCGGAGGTGATCACGGCCTCCCCCGTTGGTAGCCCCTGAGGGTATTGAGTGCGGCGGATCTCCTTGCACTCCTTGAGGATCTCGGTTCCTCCCGCTCGGTGAATGGCCCCATCCACTCCACCCCCACCCATCAAAGTGCTGTTGGCCGCGTTGACGATTGCATCCACGTCCTCTTTGGTGATGTCTCCCACCTTGACGACAACGCGCCCTTTGACAAATTTCTTCAGTTCTCCCATAAAGCCTCCGGATTTATCCCCACACCTGCCGCGCCGTCTCCACCACGATCTCGAGCTTTCTCTTCTGGTCGTCCTCGCTGATCAAATTACCCGCAACGTCCGAGGCAAAGCCGCACTGAGGACTTATCGCAAGCTGGCCGAGAGATACATAGTTGGCCGCCTCATCGATCCGCCGCTTGAGCTCATCGATGGTTTCCATCTTGGGAACCTTGGTGCTTACCAGGCCCAACACCACAACTTTACCCTTCGGAACGAATCTCAGAGGGGCAAAGGTTCCCGCCCTG
>JAZFYO010000342.1:0-2835 GCA_036443615.1 Binatia bacterium
TCTCCATGAGTCCCTGAGTACCCTGCCCCGAAAGGTCCTGTGGTCCCTTCATGCCACGTCGGGAAATCTGGTCTCGTAACCGATCTGTGAGTTCCCGGTAGCGATCGTGAGCCTCCTGCATCCTGCGGGCTATCTCCTGCATGTCCTGTGCGTAGAGGCCGGAGAGGCGCTCCAGAAAATTTTTCATCTTCTCGTGATAGGCCTCGACTTTTTCTGCCAGGTTATTGAGTTTCTCACTCAGGGCCTGTGTTTCCTCGGGGGAGAGCTTGAAAGAATCCGGGGAAAATTTTTGCAAGATCTCTCTCTTCTTCTCCCTCGCTTCTCTCATGAAATCCCTGAACCCCTTCACCGAGCGGAGTTCATCTTCGGACACAAAACCGCGGCGCATTAATTCCCTCAGGGCCCTACGCACTCCTCCCTCTTCTAAAAAGGAGTCGGAGAGTTGCTTGAGAAGATCTTCAGCAGTCGGGAAAAGTACCTGCTGTGCGTCGTCCCATGAAGTGTAGCGATGGATTCTCATCGTAGTGGGTTACTATAGCGTAGATGGTTCGGTGCCTGCAACTTTCATCCGTCAGTTATACGCTGAACCTAAAGCGGATAATATCCCCATCCTGAACAACGTATTCCTTTCCTTCCAACCTCAGCCTCCCCGCCTCCTTACACTTCGCTTCGCTGCCATATCGGACAAAGTCATCGTAATGGATAACCTCGGCTCGGATAAAGCCGCGTTTCATGTCACTGTGAACTTTACCTGCAGCCTTAAGCGCTGGGGTTCCCCTCCTAATGCTCCAGGCCCGGACCTCCTCTTCGTTGTGCGTGAGGAAACTGATCAGTTCCATGAGCGTATATGAGGAATGGACGAACCGGTCCCTGGCAGATTCAGATAAGCCCATTTCCTTGAGAAACTCTAAACGGTCCTTCTCCTCGAATTCCGCCAGCTCCATCTCCGCTTTGCCGCACAGGCGAACGGCCTGAAGCCCCTCCTTTGTCAAGTAATCCGTCAGCTCGTCCGACAAAGGTTTCCCGATATCCTCCTCCCCTAAATTTGTTAGGATCAGGAGAGGCTTTTGGCTGAGGAAGCCAAAACCCGACAGGCCCCTAATGTCTTCGTCGCTCAGAGAGAGGAGACGTAACGGCTTTTCCTCTTCTATGAAAGCCTTAGAACGCTCCAAAAGCCCTCTTTCATGTCCTGTGTCCTTTTCTTTCTTCAACCGAGCCAGTCGGTTCTCAATAACTGCTAAGTCTGTAAGCATTAGCTCCGCCACAAAGTCCCGGATTTCCTTCAAAGGAGACGGAGGTGTAGCAGAGAAGGGATCGGCAAAACACCTAACGACCTGAGCCAGGGAATCGGCTTCCTTCATCTGCTCGAGCATATTAGGGTCCAGGGCCCTCTCGCCCTTGCCAGGGGCGAAATCCATAAAGACGATCTCGGCCTGACTCATTTTTTTCAGCTTGAGCATCCTGCCCAGAGTTTCCACCCGTTGGTCGGGTACCTTGATAACTCCCACGTGAGGCTTTCTTCTCTCTGCATGGGCACCGGTCTGGGCGCTGAGACCAGTCAGGGCGTTGAAGATAGTGGTTTTTCCCGAGCCCCGGAATCCAACAATTCCGACTTTCATTTCCTCTCCAAAAACGTAGTATTATACGATTTAGGTGGGGAGAAGGACAGAAGGCAGCGCCAGAAGTGAGAAACATGCGATCAGCCATCAGCGTTTAAGGTCAGCCTCCAGCTATCAGCAATAAACGCTCAACTAGCACTCGACACAGAATTCTAGGCAAAGAAATGGCCGAGAGATCAAGATTCGGATATAAGATTAGGTATTCAATCTCAATCAGGAGGGAAACTCATGAAGGTTACCGTGGACACAAGGAAATGCGACGGCAACGGTAAGTGTGTTGAGGTCGCACCCAAGGTTTTCAAGCTAAATGAGAGGTTCATCTCAGTCGTAATCGATCCCAAAGGGGATACCGACCAGAGGATTCTGCTCGCCGCCAAGGTCTGCCCAACCAAGGCCATCATACTAGAGGAAGAGGAAACAGGGAAAAGGATCTTTCCATAACACAGATTTTCCGATATGACCTCTGCCCACACCGTGATTGTTGGCGCTGGGTTTGCCGGCGCAGCCACTGCCTATCACCTGGCCCGTAGCGGGGCGAGTGGCATCGTAGTCCTAGAGCAGGAAAGACTGGCTGGCGTCCATTCCTCGGGGCGCAACGCCTCCATGATCCGCCAGATTGTCCCAGATCCCTCAATCGGTTCCCTGGCTCAGGAAGGTGCGGCTTTTGTACGCAATCTTCCTTCTGATTGGCCTCTCCTTGTGAACTTTGAGCAAAACGGTTCCCTTCTTCTTGCTAGCGGCAAGGAATGGGAAAGCCTAACCCGAGATGCGGAGAGAGCCCGGCAGATAGGCATAGAGGTGGAGTGTTGGTCGCGGCAGAGGGCAGAGCAATACGTCAAGATCCTGAAAGGCGCTGATTTTGATGGGGCGGTCTGGTGTCCCACAGACGGGGTGATTGATATTCATGCCCTACTCTCGGGATATCTCAAGTCGGCCACGTCTATGGGCACCGAGGTTCGCTATGGAGGCTCTGTCCGTGCGATTGATGTTGAGGACAACCGCGTCACCGGGGTCATGATAGGAAATGAGCGAGTCAAGGCGGATGTTATTATAAATGCTGCCGGAGCCTGGGCAGGGCTGATCGGAGAGATGGCCGGCTCCGTGAAAGTGCCGCTACTCCCCAGTCGCCGGCACCTCTTTTTAACTCCTCCTCTCCCTTGGGTAGATAGCTGTTGGCCTTTTGTTTGGGACGTCTCCCACGAGCTCTATTTCCGAC
>JAZFYO010000343.1:0-4439 GCA_036443615.1 Binatia bacterium
GTTGCTGCATTCATAGACGAGATGGAACGCTGCGAGGTTCTGTCGATCCCATTTCTTATTGCCCACCCCGGTGCCCACACGGGTGCGGGAGAACAACAGGGGACCGATAACATCGCCCGCTCCCTGGACGAGATCCACAAGGCGTGCCCCGGTTATCGAGTCCAAGTCACTCTGGAAATAACAGCCGGACAGGGAACAACTCTGGGTTTCCGCTTCGACCAGATCCGCAGCATCATCGATGCGGTCAATGAGAGTGAACGACTCAAGGTCTGCTTCGATACCCAGCACGCCTTTGCCGCGGGATATGACATCAGGACAAAGGAAGGCTACGAGCGGACCTTCACAGAGTTTGATGAGAAGATCGGCCTCAAATTCTTAGCGGCCTTCCACCTCAACGACTCGAAAAAAGAGTTTCATTCTAGGGTGGATCGCCACGAGCATATTGGCAAAGGGCACATTGGAGTTGAGACCTTTCGACTGCTCATGAATGACCAGCGCTTCTGGGGCCTTCCCATGTGTCTTGAGACCCCAAAGGGCCCCGATCTTAAAGAGGACAGGGATAACCTAAAGTTGCTGCGAAGCCTCATCCTCTAGATCATTTGACCTCGCAGGGGCTGACCCGGAATCAAGTTATATCAAACACGGGGTTTGAATCCCCGTGTTCGACCAAAGGGGAGAGCTGCCGCTTCTCCCCTTTGGCAACCCCATCGGCTTTGTGCCCGCCTCAAGAGGCGGGGTTAACCTCAAATCTAGTTCAGAAGTAGCTAGGGCAAATTCTGCCAGAGAGAGAAGGCATCTTTCTCTGTCCTCTCGGCGGGTGAAGTAAACCAGGGCTCCTGGGCCCTGCCTCCCTTGAGAATACCAAAAAAGTAAATCCTCAGCATCTGCTCAATCAGTTCCCCAAGAGCCAAGTCCCTCTTGGGTTGATACCAGGTGTAGATCCAGTTCATCATTCCGAAAAGGGAAAAGGTGGCTACCCTCAGGTTCATCCCCTTGTCTCCTTCTCGGCTCTGCAGTTCCCCTATAAGGTCCGCCAGGATCTTCACATAACGACGCTTCAGGAGCCGGACCTTTTCTTGGAGCTCACCCGTGAGGGACTCATCCTCATGTGACATCACTTTCATCTCGTACATGTTGTGCAGAAAGAACCCAAGGTGATTCTCTGCAAATCTGCGGATTCTGGTCTTCACGTCCTCCTGTTGATCAACGGTCTTCTCCCATCTTTGGAGCAGGGTCAGGAAACACTTCTCATGAATCAGGAAGAGGAGTTCCTCCTTGGTGCGAAAGTAATAGTAGAGACCGGCCAGGCTCATACCAGTAGCACGCGCAATCTCACGGATGGAGGTGCGATGAAAACCCTTCTCCGCAAAGATTTTGGCAGAGGCCTTGAGGATTTGCGTAAGCTTTTCGTCGTAGTGACGGGTTGAGGTTTCTACACGGTGGGCCATCGATAGAATTTATAGTTGCAGAATGCCCATTAGGGTGTCAACCACGAAGGGCTGGCATCACTTCCCGGGCGAACCGTTCGATTTGCTCCATTCGATCGGGCCAGCGTGGCACCATGAACTGCAGCGATAGGCACTCAACTCCAATCTTTCGGTAGACCACAAGCGCTTCGGCAAGCTGCTCGGCATTGCCATACAATCGCCCTTCTTCCTGAGGAGCCGGTTCCCGGGTAAGCTCTATGGGAAGACAACAGGTTAGGCGAATTTGATCTGCATCTCTCCCTGCCTCCACCGCCCAGCGCCGGACATTTTCAAATCGAGAGGCCAGCTCCCGAGCCGTGATCTTCACAAAATAGGGAAACCAAGCGTCGCCAAACGAGGCGGCCCGCCGCTGGGCTCGAACCCCTTCCCCTCCTACCCATATCGGGATACGAGGACTCTGAAAAGGCTTTGGATAAAATGCTACCTCCTCGAAGCGATAGTAACGCCCGTGAAAGTGCGATCGATCCGTCCCCCAGAGCTGCTGGGCAATCTCCAGCTGTTCATCTGACACGGCTCCCCGCTCGCGGAAGGGAGCATCCAACGCATTGAACTCTTCGACCATCCAACCCACTCCAACCCCAAGTATCAGGCGCCCTCTTGAGAGATGATCAATAGTAGTCGCCACCTTGGCCCAATAGAGCGGATGGCGATATGGGAGGACAAGGACACTTATCCCGAGCATGATCTTCTCCGTACAGCCGGCCAGGAAGGCCAAACAGGTGAGAGGCTCTAAAAAAGGCCTATCGGGTGGAACGATAAACCGCTGGTCCGAGCTGTAAGGATAAGTTGTTTTGATCTCCCATGGGATGATGATGCGATCTGCCGCCCAGACTGAATCATAGCCCAACGCCTCGGCATTACGGGCAGCCTCCATCAGGGTAGTCGGACCTGCCGCCCGGCCCGAGATCGGGAGAAAGACGCCGAATTTCGTGCTACCACCTCCTCTTAGAATCGTTCAAAAAAGAGCTCCCAGTCTCCTCACCACTGTCTAGCAAGCCGGATGTCGGTGAAAAAATCAAGCTCTTTCCGATGGTAGGGAGGAAGCCACAGGCTAAAGCTGTAGATATGCCTTATACCATTTTTTCTATGCTCTCTGTCATGCGGGACAATGGTGACCTGCACTGTTTGACACCGTCAGGGTGAACATCACAGAATGGAATATAGAGAGTGAGGCTTTGACGGCATGAAGGCTACCCCAAAAACCAAGCTATGCGAGCACTGCGGGAAAAGGATAAATGTAAAATCTAGAACCTGCCCATTCTGTGCCGGCAGGATCGTAGATCGCTTGATGCCAAGGACTGCTGACTGCCCGCGATGCAAAGTGCCTCTCGATATTCATTCGCCCCCTGATGAACACGAGGAATATGACATCTGCCCAAGGTGTGGCGGTCTGTGGCTCGATACGGCCAAATTTCGCCGGGCAACTCGCAAGGTGGACGTGTACAAGCTCAACAAGAGAAAAGGGGCGTATCTGAGGGGGGCCTTAAGGGCTCCGTTGAAATATGTTACCTGTGTCCGATGTGGGGAGATCATGAATCAAAAGAATTTCGCCCGCATATCAGGCGTCATCATCGATGAATGTGGCGGGCACGGTATTTGGCTAGATTCGGGGGAGCTTGAAAAGATAAGGCACTTTATTGCAGATGGCGGTCTAGATGAGTCACGGGATAGGGATATCGTGAAGGTGCGGGATGAATTAAGGGAGCTTGCGGGAAAGGTTAACCAGGTTGCGTTTACCCAAAAACTTCTTCACTTCTGGAAACCCAAACGATGGCTCTTCTCCGGTTTTAGATAACGGTCATCGTATGCGGGTTCTTCTATGTGGAGCCCCTCTCTCCTCTGAGAACCTGAGAACAACTAAGTCTCACGCAACCCTTCTTCTACTTTGAAGCGAAAGACACCGTCGGTCATCCAGCATCCGCGGCAAGTGTCGCCCTCTTGCTTGGAAAGAGTAAATACATATCCGACACGCTCACCACTTGAGGTAGTCAGGATAACCGCCTGTGCGGCTTGGTTGCCCTTGACTTGAAGTTCGCCATAGGACACCGATTGGTGATCGAGCATTGGCCGGTAAGCCGGATTATGAACCATTTGGATGAAACGCTCGAGTGGTCCTGTGGTGTCTTTATTGACCGGAGAGGCAAACCGAAAGGCAATCTCTATCCCGGCATTTTCATATGGATGATTGTTATCTGAGAGCGCCTGGAGTTGAATACGGATCACATCAGCAGGTGAATAATCAGGGTTGGGCTGCAAAGAATCCGGCTTAAAAACCTTTGGTCCATCCGCTTTAGCCACAGTTGTAAGGGACGGCCCTGAATTAACCTCCGACAAGGACACACCGATCAAGAGAAATGTAATTAACAACAAGCTCCAGGATCGTCCGATCATGATAAAAATGATTTGTGCAGACTAGTTATAGGTTATCCGCCGGCAAGTTCAAGGCGAGGTGCATGGCAATTAGTCGGGCACCACCTCGGATCATGAGATGGCAAACAGTTCCCAGAAACCAATGTTAATCAATCCCTACTGAAAACATGCCATCTAAATCATGACGAGAGTAGGCCTGAAATGCGAGCAAGGTTTCCGTGTTCAGGATGCCGTTTAGCTTTCGCATATGGTTTGTCACTGTGCCTGCTAGATCATCATTGTTTTTGACCCGAATAATGGCAACAAGATCATATCTGCCACTAACCGAATAGACTTCTGATATACCTTTCATATCCGCAAGCGCTTCCGCAACGTCGTTAACTTTATCGCGCTCCGCATTTAATAAAACGATTGCATTAACCATGGATTATCTCCTTACCAAATTGATTTAAATTCAATCAAGTTATATCGAACACGGGGTTTGAATCCCCGTGTTCGACCAATGGGGAGAGCTGCCGCTTCTCCCCTTTGGAAACCCCATCGGCTTTGTACCCGCCTCAAGAGGCGGGGTTTACATTGAAT
>JAZFYO010000344.1:0-2650 GCA_036443615.1 Binatia bacterium
ATGCGGATGAGGCGTTGGTACGCGGAGGCACGGGCAAGGCGCCGACGCCGTTGGATTACTTTATGATGGGCACGGGCTTCGGTATTGGCACCCAGGCAGTGATGAGTGCCAAGGCAATCGGATTTCAGCTGGACCACTTCGAGATCGACGTGGAGACGGCTTACGACACGCGCGGCAAACACAGGTTGGGAGATCTTTTCGTCGGGCAGCTGTGGTTCAAGTACTGGCTGAATATTCATAGTTCCGAGACACCTTCCCGTGCACGGCAACTGATCTATCATGTGGAGAGGCATTGCCGGACAACGAATACATTGCGCCATCCGGTGAGGCTCATCCCCCATGTGATCGTGAACGAGAGAGATATCGGGTTCTCTCTTCCCAAACAGCCCACGCCGGAAGATGTTCGAGCCGAGCGCGGTGTTCAGTAGCCGGTCGTGAGGGACAATGAATTTTGGAAGGAGTACAACTATGGCAAAAAGGTTTGGCAATCTCATGATTTTTTTGTGCTTTCTGGTTCTTGCACTGCTCCTACCTCATCATGGCTTTTCTGCTCCACTACCCAAATCAACCCAGGAAATGCTAAAAAAGCTTAACCTCGACCCATCAATTTTGTCTGGTGTTGACCAAGAGCTTCAAGTCCCCAAGGAGTGGATAGAGATGGCAAGAAAAGAGGGGAAATTGAGAATGCTCTCTAGCGGAAGACCGCTCAGTAAAAAATCCGTCTTTGCCCCGTTTAAGGAGCGTTACCCCTTCATTGAGGTAGAATTCTCCTCCGCCAGCCGCCGCGTTCGAACGGTCAAGACCCTGATGGCGTACAAAAGGGGAAGAATCATCACAGATATTTTAGACAGTCCCGGCAGCGCTATTCACCACTTCAAGCAGGCGAATGCCTTAGAAGATCTGCGCAGTATTCCGACTGTAAAGATGATTCCCAAAGAAGCCATAGACCCGGAAGGCTCATGGGTAGGCATTAATAGACTCCATTGGTGCATCGCGTACAACAAAAGGCTGGTCAAGGAACAGGAGCTGCCAAAGAGGTGGGACGACCTTCTTACGAACCCTAGGTGGCGTGGGGGAAATGTGGGTATGGGGAACCGACCTAATCTCTGGGTACTCAATTTATGGAAGGCGCAGGGGGAAGGGTGGACCAAGAATTTTCTCACCAAGCTATTTAGTGATGTCAAACCTCAGCTGCGGAAAGAGGGCCTTACTGCAATACTCGAGCTTGCCGCAGCCGGTGAGTTCCATTTGGCGCTGCCTGCAAACAATTCCAGTACTAACAAGAGGGTTATGAACGGAGCCCCTCTCGGTTTTTCTTGCCCTGAACCTGTTCCCGTTTCTGTAGAAGACATAGTTATTCTGAAGGGGGCTCCCAACGTCAACGCCGCCAAGATCTTTATAAACTGGACGTTGAGCAAAGAGGGACAGATTGCTCGATACTTTTCTTTCACGGACCCGCCGGTTCGCACGGACCTCCAGCGTCCAGAGTTTATCCCTTTTGTGGATCAGATTGTTGGAAAACAGGTGAGCTATAGAGATCCAGCACTACTGGTTGACCTTTTGCCCGAGGTAACGGAGTTTTGGAATTCTCTCTGGCTTGGAGGGGGCGGAAAGCCTAGAAGATAAGTACCATTAGGTGAAATCTGCGGGTAAGTTTGCGAGATCCTGAAGTAGGCTTTATGTGATTAACTTTTGAATCAACGCGAGCTCAGAGAAAGGGGATGGAAATGGAGAGTATTGGGGATTTGAAAGAGACTCTCAACTGGATGGTCAACGAACATTACAAGACGCCGGAGATTGTCAGGTTTTTATCATTCCCCATGACTGTCGCTAGGGCCAAAGTCTTTACCATACAGAGGTTCCACTTCAATAGGAATCGGCGGGACTGCTGGGGGGCCGTACAGAGCAGTTGTCCGGTGGATGTGAAGCGTCTCGTCTGGGAACATGAGAAGGAGGAACTGATCCGGGATCCGCGCTTTGGCGGAGACCACCATTCGGCCTCTCTGCAGAAGGCCATGAAGGTTACGGGTCTCACCGCAGAGGAGATCTCCCATGCCGAGCTTATCCCTGGGTGTAAGGCCGCTTTTCACGCCTGGCTGCATTTGGCCAGGGACCCTTCTTGGCTTAAGGCCTTCTCAGGATCCACCATTCTGGAGCGGATCAACAGCGGGCGGATTGTCAAAGGGGGGGCTGGATCGGTCCGGAATACCCAAAGGTACACGGACGAGCTGGGCACGCTGCTCGCGGAAGTTCCTGGCCACGATGTCCATAATGTGGCGGATGATGAGCACACAGAGATGATGGAAGAGGTACTGGATCGTTACGCAATTACACAGGAAGCTCAACGCCAAGTTTTGGAAGGGGCCAGAGACTCTCTAGACTTTGAACGGGCTTTCAAAGGCTCCGCAGCTGTGGTTCTAAAAAGGATCCTTGAATAGTTACCATCTGGGAGCGACAAACCACTCTTCGACATGGTCTGGTGCTCAGCATAAATGATGTCTTTGACCGATTAATGTCGGATCGGGGTTAATAGGCAAAAAATAGATAAAGGAGAACCGTAATGGTAGCCTTTTCGAAATGTTCCTGTTGGTTACAATCGCCCTCGTCGCCCAGGATAGTACTTCAATCGAGGTTAAGGATCAGCACTACC
>JAZFYO010000345.1:0-2286 GCA_036443615.1 Binatia bacterium
TCCAAAGGATTACCTGCCCCTGTGGCACTGGTGATGGGCTGTGATCCTTCGGTCCACGTGGCAGCAACCGCGGCCGTTCCCAGAGGGGTGGATGAAATGGACATGGCTGGAGCACTAAAAGGTGAGCCCGTGGAGGTGGTTAAGGCGAAAACCGTAGACCTTTTCGTTCCAGCCTCCGCAGAGGTCGTCGTGGAAGGTCTAATCCATCCCACCGAGCGGATGATGGAGGAGAGCTTTGGAGAGTTCGCGGGATACATGGGGCCGGAGGGCGAGAAAGTGTTCTTTGAAGTCACCGCGATAACACATCGCCTGAATCCTCTCTATTACGGTTACAGTAGCCAATATCCACCGAGTGAGAGTACAACGCTCCAGGGCAATGGTAACGAGTGCATTATTCACTGGCAGCTCACGACTCGGTACGGGGAGAAGACGGTAGCCGATGTGGCGATCGACCAGACACACGGTGGTCAGATGGGCTACGCTATAGTCCAGATGACGCCCCTTTATCCCGGCCATGCCAGGAAGGTTGGCCGCCTGACTGCAGAAATCATGAAGGTCAAGACGATTGTCGTTGTTGATGGGAGCATCGACATTCGCCACCGGCAAAGTTTGGATATGATCTGGAACTCGCTCGTCAATCCAGCCGAAGATGTGGAGATTTTCAAAAGCCCCTCTCCCAGGGGAATGGACCCCTCTCGTGATGAAGAAGGGATGGGGGGCAGGATGATCATAGACGCGACTCACAAGAGTGGCCACACCTACCCCGACGTCTCACTGCCACCCAAGGAGCTCTTATGGAAGGCCTATGACAGCTGGCGGGCAGCCGGTCTTCCGGCTTTCGAGATCCCGGACCGAGTGGGGCGGGCGCTTGACTGGCATGAAAGGCGCATGGAAAGGTCTGTCAATGGCCAGTTCATGGGGATGGGCACTCCCCCTTTGAGATAACGCTTGATGAGCAAAGCGAAAAAGGTAGATTTCGATTTTCAGTGGCGTGGATTTCCGGTCCCCGCCGTTGAAAGGCACGACCCTGGTTCTTCCGGGCAGATTTTGAAAAGAGAATTGGACTGGGGGTAGCATTCCCAAAAATCTATCTCTCAGGAGGAAAAGGCTATGGCCAGGGAAATTATTACGAGCGACAAGGTTTTCGGGTCAGGCGGGGCCCCAACGTCCAAAGCCGTCAAAGTAGGCAATCTGATCTTCGTCTGCGGCATGCCCCCCTTTGACGTCGACCGGCAGGTTGCCAAGGGCGATTTTCAGGCGCAGATGCGCCAATGCATGGACAACATCAAGGCAGTGCTCGAGGCAGGGGGTTCCGCCATGGATGAGGTCGCGAAGGTCACAGTCTTTCTAGCCAGGGAATCAGATATGCTGGCCATGAACGAGATCTACCGGACCTACTTCAAGGAAGGTAACTACCCGGCCCGCACCGCCATCGAAGCGAAGCTTCAAGGAGATTTTCTCGTAGAGATTGAGTGCGTTGCTGAAGCCTGATGCCTTCTTCTAGGATGTCTTTTGTTATAGAATTTCCTTGTTTTAAATTGGAAATTGATTCCGAGGAGGAATGTGATGAAGGTTATTGATGCCGTTGCAGAAATCTTGAAGCGAGAAGGAGTGGAGTTCCTGGCTTGCTATCCGACGACTCCGATCATCGACGCCGTCGCCGGGGTGGGCATCCGCCCCATCATCTGCCGGCAGGAGAGGGTCGGAGCGGGGATAGCGGACGGCTACACTCGCATCACCAACGGCAGAAAGATCGGTGTCTTTGCGATGCAGGCGGGCCCGGGAGCGGAAAACGCCTTTCCCGGAATCGCAACGGCTTACTCCGATTCCGTCCCTCTCTTGGTACTGCCTACCGGCTACCCCCGCAATACGGCCCAGGTCTTCCATTATTTCAGGTCCGCTCGTAGTTATGCGGCAATCACCAAGTGGATCGAGGAACTGACCGTGCCAGGTCAGGTGGCCGAGGTCATGCGCCGGGCCTTTAGTCTTTTAAAGCTCGGCCGCCCCGCTCCGGTCATGGTGGAGATCCCTGAAGACATCGTGAACGAGGACGTCGGGGACGTAGCTCTGCAGTACAAGCCGGTAAAACGGACTTGTGCCGGGGCCAATGCTCGGGACGTGGAAGAGGCCGCCCGTGTACTGGTGCAGGCGAAAAACCCCCTCATCTATGCGGGACAGGGCGTGCTCTACGCGGAGGCGTCTCAGGAGCTCGTGGAGTTGGCCGAGCTTTTGCAGGCCCCGGTGACCACATCTCTCGAGGGAAAGAGCGCCTTCCCCGAGGACCAT
>JAZFYO010000346.1:0-3030 GCA_036443615.1 Binatia bacterium
ATGGCATGGGTCAAGAGATCCCTAAGATAATCCTTCATTTTTCGCTTTATCCATCTCCCAGTGCCCCTGGTCGTCGAGTTGCCACTAGAGATGACCTAAACTCTTCAATCTTTCCGAATAATTGTGCTTCAACAGCACCTCGAAGTACGTATTTATAACGCCTTTCTACTCCTCTAGTCAAGCAAGGAATACTTTCAGCATTATTCCAACCACAGTGACAAAAATTCGGGTGGGACCTCCCTGGCAAGAAACAATGGACCGGTGTGGTAGAAATGGATCCCATCGGCATGGGCAGCCTGGGATCTCACGATCAGAACAGCCGGAAGGAGGTCGCGTCTTTTTCCCACAGAGAGGGTCTCCTCAATGGAGGAACTCAGATGCACATATTGCCGGCCACGCGGCCTAAGACCTGCGTGCAATATGGTTCTAGCCATGTCCCTAGCCGTACCATGATAGAGACGCTGAGGAGGCTCTACCATTTCGTTCTCAAAATCCACTGGGAAGGAATGGCCATATGTTGCCCGGACCTTTCCTTCCCACAGCTCAAAGCGTTTTTTGTCCGAGCCCTCTATGACCTCTAGGAGTTCCTCCTCTCTGACATCAGGAAAACGGTCCTGGACCCTCTCCACGAGCTCCCTCAAATAGACGAAGCCACGGTCATCGAAGCCTAGTAGTGGAATATCCTCAGCTTGGTGGCGGAGCAAAAAACTTAGAAAACGAGAGAGTCGCTCCAGGGCTACCATAACCGGTTACTAGAACACAGATAGCTGCAACAGTAATCCACTACGTTAGACTTTTTCCACTAACCCTGCAATCATCTCCGTCACCTTTTCCCTCACTTCACGGGGGACACTTATTCTCCTAAACTCCTCTCTTCTCTGCAGCGGTACGGTTGCGTCAAGGCCGACTTTGGTCATGAGATTGCCTTCCTTTTTAGAGGGGTCTATGGCGCGGGCTCTCAAGTTGGGGATCACCACCAGGTCTTCATCGCCTTGAAACCTGGTTGCGATTGCCCACTCGGTATCTTTCGGATTATGAACGTCAACATCGTCATCCACAACAACCGCGTGCTTGATGTACGGGATTCCGGAAAGCAGAAAGTAGAGGAGTTGCCGCGGTTCGGCATCATGACCTTTACGGAGCGAGAGGACGACATGGGTTCGATTACTGGGTTGACTGAAAGCGAGGTCCTGCACGGGGAAACCTCTCTCACGAAGGATGTGAATGATCTCTGCCTCTCCAGCAGGTCCCCCGAGGAGCATGACTTCCCGAACCGTCGGATGCAGGACTTGGATGATGGGGTTCCTTCGGTGGGAGATCGCCGTCACCTCAATGACATGGCTATCATCGGAAAAATAGTAGCCCGAGGTCTCACCAAACGGTCCTTCCTTCTCCCGCACTTTGGGAAGGACTCTTCCCTCGATCACAACCTCGGCATGCGCCGGTGCCTCAGCATCCACCGTTTTACACTTCACCAGCTCGACCGGACTTCCCAGCAGGCTACTTGCTATAGCAACCTTATCCTCCCATGGCGTGCTCACGATGGAGGCAAGAAGTAGCACCGGATGGACTCCCAAACTGATGGCCACGTCCAAGGGCTTGCCCTTTCTTTCCGCCTCTGCCGCGAAGTGGGCAATCGGAGGATTGGAGAGGTGAATCCCCATCCTCCTCTGCCCCTTGATTTGGAGCCTGTGGAGCCCCATGCTCTTGAGGCCACTCACAGGGTCTTTGCCGGCAACGATGCCGCAGGTGATGTAAGCTCCCCCATCTCCCTCATGATAGGTAGGAATGGGTAGGGTAGCGAGGTCTACCCTCCTCCGTTCCTTGATCACTACCTGATGGACTGGGCCATTTCTTACCCTTCGAGGCTCGACCCTGCAGGCCCGTCTTTCCTGGTAGGTCTCTAAAAGTTTCCCCTCACTTTGAAGGTCAAAGGCTAACCCCAGCCTTTTTCTCGTGCCGACGAGATTTCCAACCACTTGGATCGAATGGCCTTTAACCTGTTCAAAGAGAAGGGCCGGTCCTCCCCTCTCGTCGAATTGACGCAAGAATTCCAAGACCTCGAACCGCAGGTCCACTGCCTCGGGAACGGAAAGGAGTTCTCCGCTCTTTCTGAGAAGGTCTAAAAAATATCTGATATCTTTGGCTGCCATTCCGCCTCCAAACTTTTCCGGACAACAAGGGCTGCTCGTTAATTCAAAAGGAGAGAGTCCCCACCCGAACTGCACCCGCAAGCCAAAGTCCTTGATAAAAAGCAGGAAATGTTTTTTAGCACGGGATAGTGGCCTTGATTGGGAGGAAGCAACCCTGGACCTGATCCGCTGTCTAATCCACCACCTTTACCCCTGCGGGCCACAGAACCAAGACTACGGTCTCTCCGATTCCACGAGGAGTATGAACCGACTTGGGATCAAGATAGACAATATCCCCCTCCCGGTAAACCCCACATTCATCACTGATCTCGCCTTTAAGGACCAAATAGATTTCCCCGCCAATATGCTCGTGTTTCAAAAAGGCGGCTGAATCGGCGTCGGCCCGGACACGGTATAGCACTAACTCGCTCTTTCCCTCGCGTGCTAGCCTGGACATGAAGAGTCCGTTTCCGAAATCTTTCCACTGCAGGGCCTCTAGAGCCCCCTCATTCAATTCGATTTTGACAAAATCCTTTAGAGATTGTCTTAGCAATTTCGTATTCCCCCCTTCTACTGGAAACCTAATTTATCACGCCCACCTGCCCCAATAAAAGGTTCTCCTGAGGTTAGGCTCAATTAATTTGTTGAGGGGACACCTCCAGCTGTCGGAATCAGGAGGTCAGCCTGCACATAATTTTACGGGAACCGATCTGGCAGCTATTGCCAGGGGAGCAGACATTACCAGGGTGGCTCCTGTGTCTCTACTCTGGAAAAGCTGGAGGAGTTCATGGGTCAGGCTATGGCGCAGGACGGCCCCCCTGGTTAATGTGGCCGAGGTGGAGAAAAATGGCGTGCACCACGACCTACGGTGATGATGTAGGAAAACCTGATGCGGTTT
>JAZFYO010000347.1:0-7802 GCA_036443615.1 Binatia bacterium
GGGTTGTGGGTCCGGTCGTCGCCGGTGCGATTTATGACCGCTACCAAACTTATGAACCTCTTCTGTGGACTCTGATCGTGACATGTGTAGCAGCCGGCGTTTTCTACGGCGTGCTTTCTAAACCCTGGGAGAGAATCCGTGATAATCGATTTAATGTAAACCCCGCCTCTTGAGGCGGGCACAAAGCCGATGGGGTATCCCCCGTGGAGTCGCGGTCCATTACTCCACAAGGGGGGAGAAGTGGCAGCTCTCCCCTTTTGGTCGAACACGGGGATTCAAACCCTGTGTTCGATATAACTTGATATACCCGTTGAATTGAATCCTCCGGCAAGGGCTATGCCAGATTCGGTTAAATAGATTCTTATATAGTTAAGGGGTTAGAAGGTCCGCCCACCCCCGACTCTTCGCATAATCGCCCGAAGATCCTTTAATGCCCGATTCCAGAAGCGGTGAAGAACACGTAAGCATTTAAAATCTAACAGATCTGTTCCATGGCCTAATTTTTGCACCAATCTAGTCTCGTAAGGCCTGTCCGGAAATTAGATTTAATGTAAACCCCGCCTCTTGAGGCGGGCACAAAACCGATGGGGTATCCCCCGTGGAGTCGCGGTCCATTACTCCACAGGGGGGAGAAGCGGTAGCTCTCCCCTTTGGTCGAACACGGGGATTCATACCTCGTGTTCGATATAACTTGATTTGCTGGTGTGGCATACAATTCAGGTCTTAATTACGAACGGAGGGTAAATGCGAATCATCATCGCCTCGCTTCTCATCGTCGCAACATTTATGGTTAGTGTTCTCTTGGGGACGGCAATTTCCGCGCTACTTTATCCGCTGCCATGAAGCGCACTGCTTCGGATTTAGGAAGTGCTTTCTCTTCTGGCGTAAAAGGTTTGTGCTTGTTCAGAAAAAGTAGAAAGCGGGCTGCATAACCCTGGTCAATTTATGGGAAAGGAAAAAAGATGAATTTTTGGGTTATATTGGGGATATGGATATTTAACATTTCGTGTCTCGTAGTTTTCATTACGGAATATATATCTTCTCCAAGGATAGCCACGCATAGAGTAGCCAGAGTCCTATAAGTTTGACACACGGCGGTCCACATCAGGCCGCCGTTTTTTCTTTCTGGGCGATTTCTGACCCATCAAGACTCAATTAAAGCGTCGTTTAATGCTTCTTGTGGTGCTGATCTGTGCTGACTGTTTATTCGATGTAAACCCCGCCTCTTGGGGTGGCACAAAGCCGATGGGCTTTCCCCCGTGGAGTCGCGGTCCATTACTCCACAGGGGGGAGAAGCGGCAGCTCTTCCCTTTGGTCGAACACGGGGATTCAAACTCCGTGTTCGATATAGCTTGATTCTCCTTCGGTCTTTTGACTACTCTGCATTAAAGCGGCGCGTCGCCAGTTTATCTCCTGTCGTGAAATACTCGCCCCGCAACCATGACTTCTGTCAACTAACAATGGCTTGTTAAAGAAACCGATCTGTCCTATATAGAATACCGTCAAAGTCATCTACCTCTAGGAGAAAAGTGATGAGCACCGAAAATCCAATTAAACTATACGATTTCCTGTCATCTCCAAACTGCCAGCGGGTCAAAGTTGTCTTAGAAGAAAAGAAGCTCCCCTATGAAACAATTCCCGTTGATTTGAGAAAGAAGGAGCAGAAAAAACCCGAATTCCTCAAACTCAACCCGAATGGAAAGGTGCCCGTGATAATTGACGGGGAGACAGTACTTTACGAATCGCGCATAATTAATGAGTATCTGGAAGATCAATACCCCGAGTCGCAACTGATGCCGAAGATTCCGGCGCGAAGAGCCAAAATCCGTCTACTGATAGATTACGCTCTCACCGACCTGATTCCTCCTCATCAGAGAATTCGAGAGCAAATGGTGAAAGACGAAAAGGAAAGAGATCCCGCGGTCATAGAAAGTGCCAAAAGAGAACTTATAGATATGCTGAGGAGGTTCGAGAATGAGCTGGGAGACCAGCCCTATCTTGCTGGAGATTTTTCCCTCCTGGACGCAGCAGTAGTTCCCAGGTTTCTGCGTCTTGAGGAGTGGAACGTCCTGCCTGATCGATCTCTACCCTGCTTGGGAAAGTGGCTTCAGAGGATGAAAGATCGCCCTTCTGTTCAATCAATAATGCCATCCCCCCCGCGCGCGGGGTTGCGTTAGCTATAGGCCTTCTACCCAAATTAGCATAGCGTAAGAAAACAAGTTTCCTGTACGGCCACGCGGCGGGCCTTCAGCAATACTGTATAGGACTCCATTAAAGCGTCGATTAATTGCGTCTTGAGGTGCCAATTCTCAAGGCTTTGTCCCGACCACGCAGTGGTAGGGCTCTGCGTGAAATAAACTCCGATCGGCCTCGGCACGAGCGGCGGCATCCTCCCATTCCTTCTTTTGTTCGGAGCTGAGCGCGGTAAAAATGCGTTCTTTGAAAATCTGTAGACGCCCCCCGTCATTGTAGGATCCCAGTTGAGGGAACATCTTCACTATGACAAGCCCCTGCTGACGAATGCGACGATAGAGGCTGGCATCGGCACATCCCAACTCAGCAACAGAGCCCCCTACTGTACCTGGATCTTCGAGCATTCTCTTTAGTTCAGTTCTCAGTGGAACGTTGACATACCATGGCACATCCAAGGCCCGCACAACGACTCCTACTCTTCCCCCAGGCTTAGTTACCCGAACCAATTCCCGCAGAACCCGGTCAGCATCTAACCTTTCCAACAGCGTGAACGCCAAGACCACATCGAAGCTCCCATTCATAAAGGGCAGGGCCTCCGCATTCCCTTCGCGGAATTCAACGACTCCCTCCGCTCCTTCTTTCCTGGCCAAGGCCGTTGCTTCTTTAAGCAAATAGCCGTTGTTATCCACAGCAACGATCCGGTTTTTTCCATTCGTATGATGGGCCAGCCATCGATCGAGGGCCCCTGTCCCACAACCCACATCCAGCACTGACTCTCCGGGATGTAGTTCCGTTTCCTCAATCAGAGTTCGAACCACTCTTAGATATCCCCCCCGAGCCCTCTCCTCCAGAATGGCTACCTCGCCCAACTTGGCGCCACCGAGAATGATAGTACAGAATCGTTCTCTCAACTTAGGCAACAGAGGCTCCCACTGGGAAAGAGCAAGGGCCAGTGGGAACAGCAACAGTGGTGGACCAGACCCTTCGACACGATAAGAAATGCCTGCAACTTCTCCTTCACCCTCGGGGAGAGAAACTCCCCTGATCTTTTGTTCCTGGCTCATTCGTGCCAGTAAGTTCATCATGGTTAAGCCTATCTCCTCTGTACGATCAGCAACGATATCTAACCAACTACCAGCGCTGGAGTAGTCTCGGAGAGCAAATAGAGTAGCGCCAGGGAGATTTGAAACGATTCGACGCAGCGCTTCAGCAGGCTTTCCCCGGTCCCCTGTGATGACCAGAAACCGAGAGGTAAAAACCGCGACGGCTCTAGGGTCTATACTCCGCGGGGAGACAAGTGTCAGGGATGAGATGCACTCTGGATGCGACGCAGCAAAACCCATCCAGTCAGCCGGCATGCTGGCTGCGATGTGAGCCTGCTGGATACCGAGGTGTTGAAAAAGCTGAAAGATGAGTTCTTCAATGGGTGGATCCACTTCCGTTGCCATGCATATGCCTTCGCAGCTCAGAATTTGCCTATTATGTGTATCTCGACGTGGGAGCTTGGTTGCAGCAAAACCCCTCCTACACCCACTTTACCTAAAATCTCATTATCTTAAGGCTGAGGAGATGTCCAGGTCTGGCTGAAGGCTGAGACCATTACGATTCCCTGTCATGTTTTGGCTATTTCGTTGTCAATCTGAAACCTGGGGGAATTTCTGGTACCATGAAGTTAGGGGCTCGGAATAGTCGGGCGTGATCCTGAGACCATAGGAATCAAAGAACTGAGAGGTCAAGGGACTGTTTTCGGCATGATTACGTTTAAGGACATAGAGGCGGCACGCGAGCGGATTCGGAACACGATCTACCTTTCCCCTTGTGCCTATTCAGAGACCTTTAGCCGGATGACGGGCAATACCGTCTTCTTCAAGCTGGAAAACCTGCAAATGACAGGTTCGTTTAAGGAGAGAGGGGCCCTTAACCGTCTCCTGGCCCTGTCCAAAGAGGAGGCCAAGCGCGGGGTCATAGCCGCGAGTGCGGGAAACCATGGTATGGCTGTGGCCTTCCACTGCCAGCGACTGGGCATCCCTGCGACCGTCGTCATGCCGGTCCACGCACCTCTCATCAAGGTGACCTCCGTCCAGCGCTACGGAGGCCATATCAGGCTATACGGATCGGATTATGATGCGGCCTTCGATGAGGCCCAGCGCCTGGGCGGTCAAGAGGGGCTAAATATTATTCACGCCTTCAACGATCCCTGGGTGGTGTCGGGTCAAGGGACCTTAGGCTTGGAGCTGCACGAGCAGTCTCCCGCGTTAGACGCGGTAATCGTTCCTGTGGGAGGGGGAGGATTGATTGCCGGAATCGCCTTGGCCCTTAAAAGGTTGCAGCCTACAATCCGAATAATAGGCGTGCAGGCAGAGCAGGCCCCGTCGATGAGGGCGGCCTTGGATAAAGGGAAAGTGGTTCAGCTTCCTCCCACGGCGACAATTGCCGATGGAATTGCAGTACGTGCGGTAGGGGAGATCCCGCTTGGGCTGGTACAGAAGCACGTCGATGAAATCGTTACCGTGGATGAAGGGGAGATCGCCAATGCCGTCATGCTTCTTCTGGAGATTGAAAAGACCGTGGCCGAAGGGGCGGCGGCAGTCCCCCTGGCGGCGCTGGTCAACCGAAAGATCGCCTTAAAAGGGAAAAGGGTTGCCCTGATCGTTTCTGGCGGCAATATCGACATGAACCTGATCTCACGAATTATTGAAAAGGGTCTGATCCAAGATGGGCGACTAGCCAGACTCTCGGTAGTGATTCCGGACCGGCCGGGCCAGTTGTCGCGCGTCAGTCAGCGCATAGGGCAAGAGGGGGCCAATATCCTTCAGATCCAGCATGTCCGGGGATTTGGGGAGATGGCAGTAGGCGAGACCGAGGTAGAAATGATTCTGGAGACAACGGGCCGTGACCACATCCATCGCATTATCGAGATCCTTTGTGGAGAAGGGTTTCGGACCAACGTAGCCCGTCAGGTATAGCTTCCTGCCACTCCAACCACTAAATCTTGCTGCTCATGCCGTAGGCCTTCGTGGTGACCCGGATCAGACGGATGCCTGAAGGGGCCTGAATTTTGGCAAGGTGATCTGTGCGGTCACGTTTTCAAAGAGAACCTCGACGGGCATTCCGATGTAAACATCATCTAGGGAGCATCCCACCACGTTGCTACAGATCCTCGGCCCTTCCTCCAGGTCTATCCATGCCACGACGTAAGGGATCTCTTTTTCGAAGCCTCGGCCCCCGCGACCAACTACCTCTCGAATGACCGTAAAAGAGTAAACAGCTCCACGTCCACTCACCGGTGTCCACTCGAGCTGTTCGCCGCCGCATGTGCTGCAAGAAGGGCGGGGACACCAGACCCACGAATCGCAGGATTTGCAGCGCTGTATAACCAGCTTCTTTTTCGTCGCTGAATCCCAGAAGGGCTGCGTCAGCGAGTTGGATTGAGGAAGGGGTTTGGCGCTCTCTTTTTGATCTTCAGGCATCTCAAGTCTCCCTACCTAATATAGCAACGGCCGTACAGCCCAAGTTTTTTCCGTAGGCGACCCCTCCCAAGCCGGTTACCAAACCTGTCCTGGCATTTTTTACTTGCCTCTGGCCTCCTTTGCCTCTCAACTGTCTTGCAGATTCAATAAGGAGTCCTACGCCTCCAGCCGTGGAGGGTTGTCCACAATTGATCATCCCTCCGCCGGTCTGGATGGGGAGGTCTCCCTTATATGTAAAATCAGTCGACTCAAAAAACTTCCCATCGCCTTTTTGACAGAAACCCAAGTCCTCGATCTGCATCAGCACGATGATGATATAGTCGTCGTAGAGCTCAAGAAAGTCGATATCCTTCCTGGTTACCCCGGCCATCTGAAAAGCTGTCTCCCCAGCCTCCCTGACTCCCATAATCAACGCGTTTGAATGTGAGCTTGCGCCAAAGACAGGGTTATCCCTCTCACCGAAACCCAAAAGGAATACTGGAGGCTTTGGCAGGGTCTTTGCGCGCTCTGGGGAGGCGACGATAAAGGCCTTGCCTCCGTTGGCGGGCATGACGCAATCCAAGAGACGGATCGGATCGGCGATGAGTCGTGAGTTCTTATACTCTTCCGCCGTGAGGGGAGACCTCAGGTAGGCACTGGGATTCAGAGAGGCGTGAAGCCGCGAGGTTACCGCAATTTTCGCGAGATGGCCCAATGAGGTGCCGTACTCGTGCATGTGCCGCCTCATGACCAGGGCGATTTTGCTGTTGGGTCCCATCATTCCGTAGGGGATCTCGAAATCCCTCGTATCTCCTGGATGGATGCCCGTATAGGAGTCGACAAAAGGCGCAGCGGCCGCCACACAGAGGACAATCTCTACCAGCCCTGAGTTGATTACCGCAGCGGCCTGGGCGAGGAGCGAGACGCCACTGGCCCCGCCGGCTCCTCCACCAAGCAGAAGCCCTGGGCTTATCCCCAGGATCTCTGCCGCTTCCTCTGGCCAGAAGGGCTGGGGGTAGTTGGTGGAGTAGATGGCACCAAGACCCTGCCCGTCCAGGTCCCGTTTGGTCAGCCCGGCATCTTCCAGGGCCAGTCGGGCAGCCCGGGAAAGATACTCAGGCATCGTTATTCGCCGTTCACCGGGTTTACGTCCGAGCCGGTCCACCGGTGTCTCACCGAATGCAACAATGGCCGCCTTTCCCTTTATGCTCATGGACTGGTCCTCGTCAGAATACTTGACGACAGTTAGTGCAGTGTCCCAATTCTGTCAAGCAATCAGTGACTCTATTGCGATTATGTGTGATGAACAGTTCTTCGCAATCAGGCTCCAATCTTTTCTGAGCTCACTTTCCTCGAGAAAGAAACCCTTCCGGCCTGAGGAAATAGGTTACTGCCTTGAGGGCCACCTCCCAATCCCATCGTATTGGTTCTCCAACTGTCGTGGCCTGTACCAATCTCCTTGGCCCTGTTCCTCAGGCCTTCAGACTTCCTCCCTCTCGGAAATGCACCCACGCCGATTGTATCCGCAGGGGCTTGCCCCTCATTTCCTTGTTCTCTAAAAAAAAACGACCACTCAACATGCAAACTTTCCAGCAAAAGGGCGTCTGGACTACCTTCGCTCCACGGTCTCCCGCGCAACGGTCTGAAGGGGCGGCGGTTAAAATAAGATCGCTCAGGAAGCCCAATCAGCCTTGCCTATGGCCGATGGTGCAACAAAGTTGCGAAGAACTTCTCACCGTGTTTATTGACGGAGAGTAGCTATTTGTGTTCTCGGAAATTAAACAGATGTGTCGTAGAAGAAATTCTCTCTTTGCAGTGTCCAGTGGTTGACTTTTTTGAAAGATAAATGGAGATTAAACGGGCGCGAGGGTTCTCCTGTGCGTGATCAGAAAGGATCCCGTAAGAGCGAGGAGGGGGAAAGTGATCTACGATCTTGAAATCAACTCAGCCGCTCATTACCCGGCAGCCGGTGTCGTAGAGCTTGTGGAGATGGCGGAGGCGGTAGGGTTCGGGGCCTTCTGGAAAGGCGAATCCAACAGCACCGATCCCGTAGTTCTGCTTTCCGCCATTGCCAGCCGAACGAAAACCATCAAGCTTGGTACCGCCATATACCACATCTATGGCCGCAGCCCGGTCACACTGGGAATCCAAGCAGCCACA
>JAZFYO010000348.1:0-16240 GCA_036443615.1 Binatia bacterium
TCTTCCCACGGAGCATTGTCATCACAGGCCAACCCTTCATCTCCCTTCCCTCCCAGAGAGTCCAGCCTGCTGCGGTGTGAACCATATCGCTGCTGACCGTGACCTTTCGGTCCAAATCTACCACGACGAGGTCTGCATCAGATCCGGGCGCTATCACTCCCTTCTTCGGAAACAACCCAAAGATACGGGCCGGATTTTCACAACAGACTTCAACCAGTCTCTGAAGTGAGATTCGACCTCCGTTAACTCCATCGCTTAGCATCACGGGCAGAAGAGCCTCACCCCGAGAGGGAAACCCCGTTTTCGTCGCCCATATATCCCCTGGAACCTCCATCTCGCTACGGGACTTCGCTGTGTTTGTGTGATCACTTCCGACTGAATCGATCCTGCCGTCGGCCAAGGCCTGCCAAAGGATCTCGATATCTTCGGCGCTACGCAAGGGAACATTGATCCGCCAGGCATCTTCCGTCAAACTCAAATAATGAGTGCCTGTCTGCGCATAAACTGTAGCGCCGTCTGCACGAGCCCGCGTAATCTCCTCTATGGTCTCCGGAGTTGTAGTGTGCTGAATATAGATCGGACACTTCAATATCCGGGCATAATAGGTATACGTATGGACATGCCCGGCCTCGCAAAAATTCGGCGAGCGCTGATTCCAAACTCGATATTCCTTACGCCCGGCCTTAATCAGTCTCTCCTCAAAGATGCGGGCTATCTCCCAATTTTCACAGTGCATACAGACAATGGCCGGCGGCCCTAGCTTGGCCACATTCTCCATCCCGAGGTAGATCGTGCCATCATCGTAACCAAAGTAGCCCTGGCTCTTTCGGTTGGGCCAGAATTGGGCCGTGCGCTCTGGGCTCATCAAGTGAAGCTGATACTTAAAGGAGGTAATGCCAAATTCCTCCGCTAGCCGGGGTATTTCCAATGCATGTTCGTCCTTCAAGATCTTCGGTGTCAGAAAAAAATCGACCATCGAGCGTGATTCTCCCAGATCCTTGAAGAGATTGAATACCTCGCTATAAGGGACGACTTCCTCCTTACTTTTTTCCGCCTTATAAGGCTGTCCCATGTTAGGACTGGGCTGCATGAACCCCCAAGTGGTGATTCCATAGGCGGCCGCACCCTTCGTCTCCGAGTCGAACTCATCACCGACCCAGCGATGACTTCCAAAGTGTACCTCGGGATCCACCAACCCGGGGATAAGAACACGTCCCTTGAGGTCGATGATTTTTTGCGCCTGTGGGGCAGCGTCACCCTCCCCCACGGCGACGATCTTACCCTGATCTACTGCCACAAAACCGTTTGCGACCCTGCCTTGACTAACCACCCTGCCGTTCTTAAAGAGAATCTCTACCTGTTCCATGTTACACACCCCATGATTTATTTCATTACCGCCCTTAAGGCCTCACCCGCATGTGGCCGTTGAACATAGCTCAAGGCCTCTTCCAATGAAACCACAGTGGCGTACTTACTGTTCATTTCATAAAGGTTGACGAGATGAGAGAATGGGGAACGGTCTAAGACGCAACTCTCAACCACGAATACAGATAACCCGTAGGAGTACCCGTCCATCACGGTCGCCCTCACGCAACCTGAAGTCGTGCAACCGGCCACGAGAATAGAATCTACTCCTTTCCGCATGAGATAGGTGATCAGGTGAGTCCCAAAAAAAGCACTTGCCCTGGCCTTGCGAACAATAAATTCTCCCCTGCGGGGTTTGATCATCTGAGGAAACTCCATAGAAAGCTCACTCATGGTGCTGGATTCCCTTGCGCGCTTTGTGGCGTTACCGAATACCGCCTTGAAATCCCGATCGCTGGTTGAATAGACGACTGGAACGTTCTGCGCTCTGCATGCACGGAGCAGCTTACGGATGTGCGGTATAGCCTGCCAGGCCACCTTCCCGCAACTCGATCTGAACTCTTTAATGGCCTCCATTGTTTCCATAGGCCTGGTTCCAGTAAAGCCGAGGATCATATCAATGATCAGCAAGGCGGGTTTCCGTCCAAAGCCCTGTCGCCCTCCATAGCCTGATCTTTCGTATATCATCCGGTCAAAACTGGGGATTATTTTTTCCCATTCCTTCATAATACCTCCCTCGATTCCAAACAGTAACCTAGGGCACCTATCAACGAGAAATCTCCAATACCATAATCTGATTCAATGGTTATAATCAATAGGATTTTTGTACACCAAAGACAACGGCATGTAAGCTTCCGAGAAGGAGGAAGCGTGGAGGCCTGAGGAACAGGAGAGAGATGGTTGGTACAGGTCCCGACGGTTGGAGAACCGAGACGATGGGGTTGGGAGGTGGCCGGAAGGCATGCTCACTCGAAAAAATTAGGTCTACGGGTAGCCAATGACTTAGGCTCTTTTACGAAAATTGTGGTTCCGTGAGTTGATAATCCTAGTGCTAGCAAGGGATTGAGCGTGCTTTTACGGGAGCTGCCATCCCTTCGCTTCAGTGGCCCCTCGGCGGGAAGCCTTAGCCCCGATCCGACATCAATTCGCAGGTTGCAGTAATTCTGGGTGTACGAGACGTAGACTTTCTACGCGTTTCAATCAAAAGAATCTCGGATCAGGGTTAGCTGCTCGCCTCGGGCAGCCTCGAAACTCGCTGCGCTCAAACACTCGATGCTGCTTTTCCTCAGCTTCGCAGAGGCTGCCAACGCCTCAGAACTAATCTTTCGCTCAGGCACGGCAGCTCCCTTTGCATCGGGCGTGGGCTGAAGGGGCTTGCTGAGCGCAACACGTGACATTGACTGCCGCAAGCGCACGGTCAGAGGGGTGCGAGGTTGAAAGCCGTGGGCACCCGAGCGTCCAGGTTCCCTCAGGCCCCTACCTTACGTGATTGCACCCCGGGGCAGGATCGGGTGGGGCCCTCAAGGCACAGGCCCATTGCTTACGGTTGGAGACCTCTTACCCCGAGGAAAACCAAGCAAGCCCCAGCAGGGTCGCTGTGGGAGGCCCGTGGCGCGAAGGAAGTCCCCGAAGCCCTAAGTAACAGGAATGGAGCGGGTGCAATCGCCATCCCCCCAGTCGGAGACAGTCAATGAGACATCTCGCACCACACTTTCTGACGGAGAGTCGTAAAAGGCTTGACGGCAGTCCTGCCTTCATTTAGCTTATTCGCCGGACCTATTCTATTATTGGATTCAATGTAAATCCTGCCTCTTGAGGCGGGCACAAAGCCGATGGGGTTTCCAAAGGGGAGAAGCGGCGGCTCTCCCCTTTGGTCGGACACGGGGATCCAAACCCCGTGTTCGATATAACTTAATTTCATAAATTTAGCAGATAAGAAGGGGAGACGGACATGGCAGAAAAAAGTCGTGGGGCGACGCTAGTTGCACCGAACAAAATTGACCTTCGTGAATACCCGATTCCTGATATCCCTTCAGATGGAGGGCTTGTAGCTGTAGAGATGGCGGGTGTTTGCGGCACGGACGTCAAGTATTATCACGGAAAGCTAAGCCTTCCTCTCCCGGTTATCCTAGGCCATGAGATCCTGGGACGTGTTTCGAAGCTTGGCCGGGAGGCAGCCTCCATTCACGGCGTCAAAGAGGGGGATCGCGTTATTCTCAAAGGGGCTCTGGGCTGCGGACGGTGCCCGGATTGTCGGCGCGGTGGCGCCAGGTTCTGCAAGAGACGGACAAACTATGGCAGTCGATCCTCCTCTGCCAACCCGCCTCATCTCTTCGGTGGATTTGCGGATTATGTTTACATTGCGCCTGATGTTTTACTCACGAAGGTTAGCGAGGAGCTACCCGCAGAAGCGGCCTCACTTATAGGTGCGGTAATGGCCAACGGGTTTCAGTGGTCGATTTGTCATGGGGGCGTGAAGATGGGAGATTATGTTCTCATCCAGGGTCCGGGACAGCAGGGACTGGCCTGTACCTTTGCTGCGCGGCACGCGGGGGCGGCACGAATTTTCATCACGGGAATCGGTAGGGATGCCCCACGACTGACTTTGGCTAAGCGCTTTGGCGCCCACCGAACGATAAACGTAGAGGAGGAGGACGTGGTCGAGGTCGTGGCGCGGGAGACCGCTGGGGCCATGGTAGATGTGGTGGTGGATGTGTCGGGCAGTACTCAGGCAATCAAGACTTCTGTCGAATGCGTTCGACGGCAGGGCACGATGGTGCTGGCCGGTCTCACCGGGGATTCTACCGTGACCCCGATGATGATGGACAAACTGGTGTGGGGGGAGATCCGCCTGCAGGGTGCTTTTACCGCGGATAACGATGCAATCGAAGCATCGATAAGAATACTTGAGTCAACCAAGTTTCCTGTGCAGGAGATGGTAAGTCATATCTTTTCCTTGGAGGAGACGGAACGCTGTATCCAGGCCGTGGGCGGGGAGATCCCCGAGCTATTTCCGACCAAAGCGCTTATTAAGCCCTAATTGCGACCAGCTCTCAGCACTTTTCATAGCTGGCAACACCTAGGCCGCTATGTTAGCTAGATGTGAGAATGAGAATTTTTGCACCGGCAAAGGTGAATCTTGCCCTTAGAGTGGTGGGCAAGAGGGAAGACGGCTACCACCTTATTGATAGCCTAATAGTTCCTATTAACCTATATGATGAGATTCGAATCGGTCGGCGAAGAAAATCAATGGAGGAATTGAGTGTTACCTGTAATGATCCTCAGGTTCCGGAGGGCAGGAGGAACCTGGCCTATAAGTCTGCTGCCCTGCTGCTAAAGCAAAGCAAGGTGCGTGACTCAGTTCATATCCATATTAAAAAGAGAATCCCCGTTGGGGCAGGGCTGGGTGGGGGTAGCAGCGATGCCGCAGCTACGATGCTTGGCCTGAATCGGTTCCTTCGGCTCGGGTGGAATAGGGGTTCGATGCTTTCTCTGGCCTCTTCCTTGGGCGCCGACGTGCCCTTTTTTGTTAATGGCCGCGCGGCTAGGGCCCGGGGGATAGGAGAGCAGTTGAAACTGTTACCTTCTTTCCCCAGGCTGTGGCTGGTCGTCCTTTACCCCGGCTTCCCGGTTTCCACTCGGTGGGCCTACCAGAATTTGGATTTGAAGTTGACAAAACTCAATAAGAATACTAGGTTAAACCTTTACTTGCAGGATCCTAAAGAGCTGGTGCGCATGTTGGTTAATGACCTGGAAGGGGTGACAATTCCGCGCCACCCCCGGATTGCTTTGCTGAAAGAAAGGCTGGTTCAGGAGGGTGCTCTTGGGGCTCTTATGTCTGGGAGTGGCTCGTCGGTCTTTGGGATTTTTGCTGCGGAGAAAGGAGCCAGAAAGGCCTTTCGCCGCTTGCGAAAGGAAGAGGGGGTCCGGGCTTATCTCGTGCGCTCAATGACCTAAGGTACGGCCTATCTGTCTGTCCGCCGGTTCTTTCGGCGGGAAGGGGGTCCCCATGGAGGTCACTGAGGTCAGGGTCTATCCCGTAGAAGAAGACAAGCTTAGAGCTTATGTGACGATCACCTTCGATCACTGCTTTGTGGTCAGGGACCTCAAGATTATTCGTGGAAATACAGGTCTCTTTGTTTCTATGCCCAGCAAGCGACGGAAGGACGGCACCTACAAGGATGTCGCCCATCCCCTCAACAATGAGACGCGTAGGATGATTGAGGAGAAGATTATTGCGGAGTATGAGAGAATGCTCGCTGAAGCAGGGAGGCAGCCCGATGGCGGATAGGCGTCGCGCAGGGACGGCGCAGTGGGGGGGTCGCGGTTGGGCGGTCGCCAAGTGGTAAGGCACCGGACTTTGGATCCGGTATCGAAGGTTCGAATCCTTCCCGCCCAGCCAATCGTCCTTTCCACGGCGAATCTTTAAATCCTCAGTTGGTGTGATTATCCGGGAAGATTAATTCCCTTTTTTGCGAGGGGGTTAAGACGAATGCCTCAGATACGTGATGCACTGAAAGTTTTCAGCGGAAATTCGAATATCCCCTTGGCCCAGATGATCTGCCGCCATCTCAAGGTGCCGTTGGGAAAAGCGACGGTGGAAACCTTTAGCGATGGGGAGAGCAAAGTTGAGATCAAAGAAAACGTTCGGGGGGGCGATGTCTTTGTGATCCAGTCCACCTGTGCGCCTGGGAACGACAACCTGATGGAGTTGCTGCTGATGCTGGATGCCTTCAAAAGAGCGTCAGCTAAAAGAATTGCCGCCGTGATTCCTTATTACGGCTATGCCCGGCAAGACCGTAAAGTGAGTCCGCGGGTCCCTATCAGCGCAAAGCTGGTGGCAGACCTGATCACGGTTGCCGGGGCGTCTCGCATGCTTACGATGGATCTTCATTCAGGTCAAATCCAGGGATTTTTCAATATCCCTGTAGATAACCTGTTTGCGACACCGGTGTTGCTCCAATATCTGCGGGGTCGCTTGAATCGTAACGAGGCGACAATTGTCTCTCCCGATGCGGGTGGGGTGCAGCGGGCAAGGGCCTTTGCTACACGACTTCATTCCTCGCTCGCCATCATCGATAAAAGGAGAGCCGAGGCTAATATTGTGGAAGAGATGAACATTATCGGTGAGGTCAGGGGGAAGGTGGCCGTCTTGTTGGATGACATGGTGGACACTGCGGGAACTTTGACCATGGCTGCTGAAGCCTTGGAGAGAGCGGGAGCGAGGAAAATCATAGGCTGTTGTGCCCACCCGGTCCTATCGGGCTCAGCGATTAAAAAAATCGAAAAGTCTCCGCTGGAGGAGCTAATCGTAACGAATACCGTTCCTCTTACCGCCGAGGCGAAAAGATGCAAGAAAATTAAAGTCCTCTCAGTATCCCAGCTCATTGCCGAGGCGATTCGCCGTACGCACCAGGAGAGATCGGTCAGTTCTCTTTTCGTCTGAGTGGGGAAAGCAACGTTGATTAAGGAGGTGAGTTTCTTTGGAGACTATCGATGTTCCAATTGAACCCCGCGAGGCGGGGAGTAAGCGAGCTGCAGGTCGTCTGCGGCGTGAGGGAATGCTGCCGGGGGTTTTTTACGGACGCAAGACAAACCCCGTACCTTTACAGGTTAGCAGAAAAGAACTGTCGGTCCGCATTGCTGAGCTGGAAGGGTCCCATATCATTCGCATGAAATCCACATCCGCTCTCCTGGAGGACAAGGTTGCGTTGATCAAGGAAGTCCAGATTCATCCTGTAACAGGGGATGTCATTCACCTGGATCTTTACGAGATAGATATGACACAAAAAATCGCCGTCAAGATCCCGCTTCACTTTGTCGGCAAGGCGCAGGGAGTGGTTAAGGGAGGAATCCTTCAGCCGGTCGTGCGTGAGATCGAGGTGGAGTGCCTACCTATAGATATTCCGGAATTTATCGATGTAGATGTTTCTTCAATGGAGATCGGTCAATCTCTTCATGTTAGTGATATGGGTGCGCCGGAGGGTGTCCTCATTACCTCTGACATGGTTGCCACCCTTGTTTCTGTCGTGTCCCCGACCGTTGAAGAGGCGCCCAAAGTCGAAGAGGCACCCTTGGCTGCTCCGGAGGAAGGTGAGGCTCCCGCGCCTGCTGCAGAAGAGAAGAAAGTGGAGGAGAAGGAGAGTAAAGGCTCCTAACCAGTCCTTCTCTTTGTATCTTTCTGGAATTCTGAGTGAAAATCGTTTGTGGATTAGGTAATCCCGGGAGGCGATATCAACGAACAAGGCATAACCTGGGGTTTATGGTAGTGGACCGGTTTGCCTCGGAGAAAAGAGTTACGGTGAAGGAGAAAAAATATCATTCTCTGATTGGCAGCTGGCAAATGAATGGGGAAAAGGTTCTTCTAGTCAAACCTCAAACCTATATGAATCGGAGCGGTGAAGCGATAAGGACTCTATTCCGCTACTTTCCGGTTGAGCTACAAGCCCTCGTAGTTATCCACGATGATCTAGACCTGCCTCTTGGCCGTATCCGTATTCGGCCCAGGGGAGGGGCCGGCGGGCATCAGGGGGTGCTCTCGATCCTGGAGGCCTTGGAAGGGGAGGATTTTTTCCGTGTTCGCCTGGGTATAGGACATCCACCGGCTGGGGTCGATCCGTCGGATTTTGTATTGGACCCTTTTCCCCTGAAGGAGACAGACCTTGTGGATGAGGCTGTCTCGAAGGCTGCAGATGCACTTGAGAGTCTTCTGCAAGAGGGACCTCATCGGGCAATGGAAAGGTTTAATCGGGCAAATTAGAGGAGCATCAGATGGATGGATTGGTAGCATGGGTTCCATATTTTGGTGGGGGCGGTTTGTTGATCGGGTATTTGATTTACCGGAGCATCCTTCGCATTCCGGTTAGGAGTTCAGAGATGCAGGCTGTCGCAGATTCCATCTACGAGGGGGCGATGGCCTTCTTGAAACGCGAATATCAAATTCTCGCCTTTTTTGTTCTTGCCGTTGCCATCCTTCTGGCCTGGCAGCTTGGAGTTGAAACTGCCATTGCTTTTTTGAGCGGGGCCCTCTTTTCGATCCTAGCGGGATTTATGGGGATGAAGGCGGCGACCCGGGCTAATGTGAGGACCTCGCAAGCCGCTATGGACCATGGCGAGGGAGAGGCCCTCCTTATGGCCTTTAACGGAGGCTCGGTCATGGGCCTTTCTGTTGCCAGCTTGGGTCTTGTGGGGGTCGGGGTGTTTTTTCTCCTTTATGGCGATCCTAAGTCAGCAAAATACATCAGCGGGTTTGCGATGGGCGCCAGTTCAATTGCGCTCTTTGCTCGGGTCGGTGGTGGTATCTACACCAAGGCGGCGGACGTGGGATCAGATTTGGTCGGCAAGGTAGAGGCCGGGATACCTGAGGATGATCCGCGTAATCCTGGTGTCATTGCCGACAATGTGGGGGATAATGTAGGGGACGTCGCCGGGATGGGGGCCGATCTCTTCGAATCATATGTGAGTTCCATTATCGCTTCCCTAGCCATTGCCTCAACACGGTCCGAGGTCGTTCTGAAAGCACTTTTCGCTTCGCCTCAGGGTGCGTCGAGGATGACCCTCATGGCCTTTCCCATCATTCTGGCGCTAATAGGACTTATCGCCTCTCTGGTTGGGATAGTTTCCATGCGCATTTTGAAAAGAATTAGTCCGCAGGCGGCCCTCCGGGGATCTACCTTTATCACTACCGGTCTCTTCCTTATTGGAACCCTTGTTCTCGTTGGAATCTACGGGATAAGCCTAGGCGTATTCTGGGCCGTTGTTTCAGGTTCCCTGGGCGGGATGGCGATCGGGTTGATTACGGAATACTATACCTCTTCTAAGCCTGTCTATCGGATTGTCGAAGCTAGCCGTACGGGTGCAGCAACTAACATAATTCATGGGTTGGCTGTGGGATTAGAGAGCTGTGCCTTGCCTGTAGTGGTTATCTGCTTGGCTATTTTTGTCGCTCATTTTACTGCCGGTCTTTATGGGATCGGTATTGCCGCCGTTGCCATGCTGGCTACCGTTGGGATCACCATGAGCGTCGATGCCTACGGTCCGATAGCGGACAACGCAGGAGGCATTTCAGAGATGTGTGCCCTTGGACCCGAAGTGCGAAAAATTACTGATGGGTTGGATTCTTTGGGAAACACAACAGCGGCAATCGGCAAAGGTTTTGCTATCGGATCAGCGGCGCTCACGGCCTTGGCCCTCTTTTCCGCCTATACTGGTACTGTGGATGCGGAGCTTCTGCGCAAAGGGGGCAGAGGCCTTCAGATATTAATCACGGACCCTAAAGTTGTGATCGGCCTCTTTATTGGAGGGATTATTCCCTTCCTGATTTCGGCGATGACCATGACTGCGGTGGGCAGGGCAGCAGGAAACATGATTGAAGAGATTCGGCGACAATTTCGCGAGATCCCTGGCTTGTTGGAAGGACGTGAGGGGGTCAAACCCGATACGGCTAGGTGCGTCGATATTTCTACCCGTGCCGCCCTTAAGGAAATGATCGTTCCGGGCCTATTGGCGGTGATCGCGCCGGTAGTCATGGGATTTCTAGTCGGCCCCGCCGCTCTTGGCGGTATGTTGGCAGGGGCCATGGTCACCGGGGTCCTTCTCGCCCTGACCATGGCGAATGCGGGAGGCGCGTGGGATAATGCCAAAAAGGCAATCGAAAGGGGAGAGATAGAGGGCGAGGGTAAAGGATCAGAGGTACACAAGGCAGCCGTTGTGGGGGATACCGTTGGGGACCCTTTTAAGGATACAGCAGGCCCCTCGATGAACATTCTCATCAAGCTGATGTCGGTGGTGTCTCTGGTAATAGCCCCCCTGCTGGTTTAAAGAGGCAGGAAAGGCAATGGGGGTGGCGAATTGTAATGGACTATCTCCTGTGGTAGTAATCTGGTCATGAAAGAGAACAAGGGGTTGGCACTTTACGAGACGATCTTTATTGTTCGCCAGGAGCAGGCCGGGGAGGCAAAGGAATTTACTGAAAAATTCAAGAAAGTGGTCGAGGATCGAGGTGCTGAGGTGGATGTGGTGGAGGAGTGGGGACTAAGGGACCTGGCCTATTCGATTCGAAAACAGAAAAGAGGTTATTATATCCTAATTAGATACCGCGCCTCATCCGGTACCGTCGAAGAGTTGGAGCGTCAGATAAAACTGAACGAGGGCGTGTTGCGATTCATCAGCGTGCGTCTGGACACTGATTCGAAGGACTCTTCGGCCCAAGCACCTATAGATCATGTTCAAGAGGCGAGGAGAAAACCTGACGGCGATTTGACCAATGTCAAGTCGGGCTCGTAGGTTTTTTGGAAAGGTAGAAATGGCTGCGGATTATAGACAGAACCGAGAAAGGCCACAAGAAGACGATCGTTCATCCAACCGGCGGGCCATGTTCCGCCGTAAGAAAGTCTGTCGGTTTTGTTCCGATAAAGATCTGACGTTCGATTATAAGGACACCAGGCTTCTGACTCAGTTTATTACCGATAGGGGAAAGATTATCCCCAGCCGGATTACCGGTTCTTGTGCCGGGCATCAACGCCTCTTGGCTGCTGCGATCAAGCGGGCACGGATCGTTGCTCTCCTTCCCTTTGCGTCAGCCAGATTCTGAGCCTGGTTTCCTGAAAGCAAAACATTGGATCTGATGAATTCCCAAGAAATAGCGAAGGGCTTTGTCTTCGCCCTTGTTGCTACGATGTTTCTTTTTCTGTCCGGTATGACGATCCCGCTGGTTGGGATCCTGTTGATTCCCCTTGTTCCGCACCCTCCACTCGCCTTCGGCGTGAAATACGGTAACCGGCCTGTCCTATGGCTTCTTCTCTTGGCTAGCGCACTCTTATTCCTGCTCGCTGGAAAAGAGATAGTCCTGGGCTACCTTTTTTTCGCCCTTATGGTAGTTCTGCTCTTACACTCATTCGGCCGAGGATGGTCTATAGAGGCGGTCGTTGTGGCCACCGTTTCTGGAATACTTGTGACCACTTTCACGATCCTGTTATTCCTCTTCGGGTCGCTTTCTCGTCTGCGCGATAGAGCGAGTACTGCTCTTGCGGAAAATCTGGAGAACTCTTTGGTGATTTACGAGAAGGCAGGGTTCTCCACCGAGACCATTGAGCTCGCCCGGGAGCGCTCGGCACAGATCATCGATATCATCATTCAGATCATGCCGGCCCTTGCCTTTATAGGTTTTGTAGCGATCATTCTGATTAATCTAGCGTTTTTATCCTACCGATTCCCCGAGCACCGCAGTTTTTTCTTCTCGCTCAGTGATCTTAGAGAATGGAGATCCCCCGATCCCCTTATCTGGTGCTTCATCTTTTCGGGGTTTTTTCTCTTTCTCCCTGTCCATTGGGGGCTGAAGACCTTGGCCTTGAACATTGTGCTAATGAGCGCTCTTTTCTATTTTTTTCAGGGTTTGGCCATAGTTGCATATTTTTTTCATCACAAGAAGGTTCCAATACTCTTGCGGAGCGTCGGGTACGTCCTCATTGCCTTGGAGCAGTTTGCTACGCTTTTCGTGGTAGGGCTCGGGCTCTTCGACTTATGGGGCGATTTTCGCCGTCTAAATAAAAGAGACTTGAATCCGACCCAAATCTCCTGAAGGAAGGTCCTTATGGAAGTGATTTTAAGGGAAGATATCCCCAAGCTAGGCAAGATGGGGGAAGTGGTTCGGGTTAAAGATGGTTATGCTAGGAACTATCTCCTGCCACGCGGGTTGGTTCTGGTGGCCAACAAGAAAAACCTCAATGTCCTGGAGCATCAGAAGCAGATTATTTTTCACCAGAAAGAGCGTGTTCTTAAATCGGCGCAAGCCATCTGCGATAAATTAGCAGCAGTCTCGCTGACTATGCCGGTCAAGGTAGGCGAGGAGGGGAGGCTTTTTGGTTCGGTGACTAACATGGATATTGAGAAGGCCTTGAGGGAAAAGGGTTTTGATGTGGAGCGCCGGAAGATAAGTCTAACCGAGCCAATTAAAACTGTGGGAGATTATGAGGTGCCGATCCGTTTGGCCGCCGAGGTAACCGTCAACGTAAAGGTGTCAGTTGTTGCCGAGGAGGGTGCGACAGCCTCGGCTTAAGTTCGGCACAATTTCGGTTCCATTTCCTTTTACTCAATGTGGCGCTAAAGAGTCATGGCCACACGGAAGCCATAGTCCGCATAGCTGAAAGATGGGTCCAGAGAGCTCCGGGCAGCGCAGCGGCTGAACTTGATCCTGTGACGCCAAGAGCCTCCGCGCGAGGCCTTTCTCTTTCCCGAAGAGGGCCCCTTCGGATTCTTCTCAGGGGAACGGTGGTAGTAGTGGGGGTCATAAAAGTCGCTGCACCACTCGTGGACCCCTTCAGCCATGTCAAAAAGCCCAAAGCCGTTGGGTTCGGACTGGCCTACTCGTTCTGGACCACCTGTCTCAGGATCGTGGCCGCGAAATGGCCTTTCGGAAGGGTGCTCGTTGCCCCATGGGTACAGCATCTCCTCCAGGTTTCCCCGGGCGGCTCGTTCCCATTCTGCCTCTGTGGGGAGACGAAAACGCTTTGCGGCGATCCTGCTAAGCCAATCACAGTAAGCCACGGCGTCGTGCCAACTGATCCCAACCACCGGTTTGTCTTCGTGAGAGAATCTCATCTCTGACCAGAAAGGTGGCTCCGATGCGCCGGTTTCCTCGACAAAGCTTCGGAATTCTCTATTGGTTAAGGGAAACCTTCCAATCATGAAGGCGTCCAGGAAAACCCGGTGGACGGGTCTCTCGTTGTCCATTCCGTTCTCACGCCCCATCAGGAATTCTCCCTGTGGGATGAGGACCATCGCGGGAATCTTAAGCGAGGACATGGTAATAAAGTTAGCAGTTAACCCCGATCCGACAAAAATAATCAAGCCTTATGCCATCCTGAGCTGATGTTGCAAGAGTTGCCGATATATTAATCGTAGGTTCGTAAGTGTACTCCGTGTGAGTTGCTGATTCATGATGCAAACCTCGTACCACATACATACCTCCAAGGCATTGGGGCGATGCACTTTGAAGGAATTCAGAACATTCATCCGCGCATTCAAGCACGTGGGTTCTGTGGTATGGGGCAAACAGCTCTACGCCGCGATCCGATGCCCATCAGGGGAAATTTCTTGGGCTGATTAATGTCGGATCGGGGTTAACAGTCAACGGTGAGGAGTCTCATCAATCGTCCCGTCATTTTTTTATTGCAAGAGAAAAGAAAATGTCAAGTGCTGAAGAGCATAAGAGGGATAGCTCCACTTTCAATCGCGGAAGGCTGCTGATTCTGTTTACAGGGGTTCTCTGGAGTCTGGGTGGAGTCTTCATCAAATCCTTAGAGCTTCCCCCTGTTGTTATCGCTTTTTACCGTAGCATCTTCGCCTCGCTTCTCTTTTCTCTCTTTGTCACAAGATCAGGGTGGAGGTTGGGTGTCCCCTTGCTGGTATCCGTTGCAAGCTACACCGCCACCATGAGCTTCTTCGTTTGGGCCAACAAGCTCACAACTGCGGCCAATGCCATTGTTCTGCAATACACTGCTCCCATCTTTGTTTTTCTTTTTATCCGCTTGTGGTTTCACGAGCCAATTTCGAGATCTAATCTGCTGACCCTCTTCTTAGGAATGGTTGGCGTGACCATAATATTCTCTGAAAGTAGAGGACAGCAGGATCTGCAAGGCGTGACGGTGGCGCTCTTCAGCGGTATTGTCTTCTCCATCTATATGGTCAACCTTCGTTTTCTGAAAGGAATCAATCCTCTCGCTCTGACGTTTGTTAACAACCTGGTTTGCTCGCTGGCCCTCCTTCCTCTTGCAGTGACACAGCTAGCTCTTTCCACGGACCAGATTCTGGCTCTGGCCGCCATGGGGGTGGTTCAGTTGGGGATACCTTATTTTCTCTTTTCCAAGGGGCTCGAGACCATCTCCCTTCAAGAGGCCTCTTTGATTGTCCTCGTTGAGCCAGTCCTCAACCCGGTCTGGGTTGTCCTGATTGTTGGTGAAGTTCCTTCTGGTGCCACTCTCGTTGGAGGCGGCGTTATCCTTTTTAGCCTTGCCCTCCGCTACCTACGGCTCCTTATCCGTAGGGAAGGTCACACCGAGTAAAGGCTGTGAGGCTAATTGTGATGAACGGTGGTCTTAAAAGAAATCCAGTCTGTAAATAAAGATGATGACAACGGCCACAGGACTGAAAAACCTAATGAGGAATGACCAGCTGAGGTAAGGAAGGGCGCGAATCTCTCCGCTCTCGAATTCCGCTCTTCTCTCCCCATGGGTCAGAACCCATCCGGTGAAGAGGGCGATGAGCAGGGCCCCAATGGGTAGAAGGTAATTGGTTGCTAGTTGGTCCATCCGGCCTAGAAACCAATCCCAAATGTCAGAGGGGATGCCGCACAGGAAGATAATCCCTCCCATCAGCCAGGCCGTTCTCGCACGACCCCATCCCTGCTCATCGATGAAATAAGCGACGACCACCTCCAAAAGGGAGATGGCTGAAGTCAGGGCGGCAAAGGTGAGAAGGGAAAAAAAGGCGATGCCAACGAGGCCGCCTGCGGGGAGTTGAGAGAAGGCAATGGGCAAGGTTTGAAAGATTAGTCCCGGTCCCGCTGAAGGTTCAAGGTTGAAGGTAAAGACCAGGGGAAAGATGACAAACCCGGCCAGAATCGCCACCAGCGTGTCTCCAATAGCAACGTAGAATGATGATTTGATCAGGTTGGCCTCTCCTTTGAGATAGCTGCCGTAGGTGATCATCGCACCCATTCCAAGGCTGAGGGAGAAAAAGGCCTGCCCGAGCGCCTCCAAAACCCCTGTTGGGCTCATCTGATCCCAACGGGGAGTTAGAAGAAAATTAAGGCCGGCCTTTGCACCATCTGATTGAAGGGCATAGACCAGCAAACCGCATAGAAGGAGAAAGAGAGCCGGCATCATAATTTTATTGCCTCGCTCTATTCCCCTATGGATTCCTGCCGCAACGATGCCGATGGTGATAAACATGAAAGCCGTGTGCCAGAAAATCTGGCGAAGAGGACTTCCCCTCAGTACGTCATACATGGCCGACACCTCTTCTGGAGATTTTCCGAGAAAGCTGTTCTTGAGCGAGAGGAAGGTGAAATGGAGAACCCATCCCCCTACCACCGCATAGTACGAGAGGATCACAAAGCCGGTTATGACACCGAGCCAGCCTGTAAACACCCACAGTGAGCCCGGTCGAAGCGTTCGGAAGGCGCCAACACAGTTGCGCTGTGTCTTTCGGCCTATCAGAAACTCGGCCAGCATGATGGGAATGCCGACAGCTAGGACACAGCCGATATAGACAAGCACGAAGGCCCCGCCTCCATACTTGCCTGTGATGTAGGGAAAGCGCCAGACGTTTCCCAGCCCAATGGCCGACCCAATGGCAGCCAGGACGAAACCGATGACGCTTGACCAGTTTCCCCGCCCTTTTAGCCCGGTATTCTGTCCTCGCTCAGCCATCAACGTTAAAGCGGTTTCTTATCCTGCGGTCCGTAATCAGGTCTGTGTGATGAAGGGGTTTCCCGTTCCTTGGATTTTGTTATCAGGCGGGTTGGCAGTTTGGGCTAATTGACCAGGTTAATCCTGCAAAAGTTCTAGGGCCTTCTCGGCTATAAAGTCCTCTGATAGATGAAATTTTTTGTATAGTCCTCCAGGGTCGCCTGATTCGCCGTAGCCCTCCACGGCAACCCGCTTGACCCGACCATGGCCCAATTCGGCCACGACCTCGGCAACTGCGCTCCCGAGTCCACCGGTAATCCCGTGGTCTTCAACAGTTACGATTCTACCGTGGCGTAGAGCGATCTCAGTTATCAGTGCGCGATCAATAGGCTTGATGGTGTGGATATTAACAACCTGGGCCCTAATTCCCTTCCGGTCCAGGATATCCGCCGCCTTTAGCGTGTTAT
>JAZFYO010000349.1:0-6115 GCA_036443615.1 Binatia bacterium
TTTCCAATACCTCTTTTCAGCTCAAAGGGACCGGCTGGTATCTTACGGACTACGCTCGTAAAGGGAAGACCCCGGAAGGCGAAACGGCGTCTAAGAGCAACGGTAAAGCTGCCGCCAGTACCGATGGGGGTGAGAAGTCTTCAAGTGAGAATAAACCCGCCAAGGAAAAAAGTTCAGAACCCAGCGCGTCTAAGTCTTAAAGGACGCCTCTGTTTCACGTCTTCTTTTTTCTGCTCGATGTGATAGCTTCAGATCGGCCCCGGCCTTGAGGTTTATACCTCTTCGCGCCCCTTGTTCATTTCCTCTCCCAGGAGAGATGGGTGGGAGTGTCCCGACCGCTTTCTGAGGAATAGATCATCAAAAGAAATGCGAATCCTGAATCTCCACGAATGGGACGTCGGGGTTGCGCGCGCCAAGGAGATCCAGGAAAAGCTCCGGTCCCGGGTCTCCACTAGAAATTCACTTAACATGAAAAAACTGCGCTGGGTTGCTGGCGCGGATATGTCCTACACCCGAGGAGAAGGGGTCTTTTTCGGTGCTGTGGTGGTGCTGAGCTTTCCCGACCTAACGCCAGTGGAAGAGAAATGGGTTAGTGGAAGAGTCGATTTTCCCTATATTCCTGGCTTTCTTAGCTTTCGTGAAGCGCCCATTCTTCTGAGGGCATTCACACTTTTACAGCGGCGTCCTGATGCGGTCATATTCGATGGCCAGGGTATCGCCCATCCACGCGGTTTGGGATTGGCCTCCCATGCAGCTCTTTTTCTGGACCTCCCCTCTGTAGGTTGTGCTAAATCGAGGCTGGTCGGGGAGTATCGCCCGGTAGGAGGGAGGAAGGGCTCATTTAGTAGGCTTGAGTTTCAAGGATGCCGAGTGGGGACAGTGGTCCGTACCCGGGCAAACGTTAAACCAGTCTTTGTCTCGCCAGGACACCGTGTGAGCTTTCAGGGGGCAACGAATCTGGTTTTGGCAACCTGCCGCGGCTACCGGCTACCCGAACCTATCCGACTTGCTCATCAGACCGTCAACCGGGTCAGGAAAGAGGGAAAGTGAAAGCCCTTTACTGTCATCAGGGACAGCTGGAGCTAATGGATTCCTACCCGTTCCCTAAAAGGGATGCTGCGGAAGCCCTTATCCGCGTCTCTCTGGCTGGGATCTGCGCCACCGATCTTGAGATCAAGAAAGGATACATGGACTTTCGGGGCGTTCCCGGGCACGAGTTTGTCGGGGTGGTGGAGGAGAGCAACGACCCGACTTGGGTAGGTCAGAGGATTGTTGGGGAGATCAACTGTGCCTGCGGGGATTGTGCCTTTTGTCGCAGGGGCCTCAGGAATCACTGTCCCGAGCGTTCTGTTTTGGGGATTCTCAATCGGGATGGGGCCTTTGGTGAATTTCTCTTGTTGCCTACCGCGAATCTGCACCCTGTCCCAGGGTCACTATCCGATGAGGAGGCGGTCTTTGTTGAGCCCCTTGCCGCTGCCTATCAAGTCCTCGAACAGGTTAAGATCGGCGCGGGAGATCGAGTAGCGGTCTTGGGCGATGGAAAGTTGGGTTTGCTCGTAGCCCAGGTCTTGGCCGAAGTGACGGACCGTCTTTTCGTGATTGGCCGTCATCCAGAACGTGCCGGGATTATTTCACGGAACGCGATTCGCTTCGTCGGTGTGGAGCGGTGCGAGGAGAGAGGCTTTAATCTGGTGGTGGAGTGTACCGGCTCGCCCGAAGGTCTTCCGTTGGCCCTCGGCCTTCTTCGCCCCCGTGGGACCCTGGTATTAAAGAGCACGGTTTGCGACAAGGGCCTGCTAGATTTTAGCCCTGTGGTTATTAACGAGATAACACTTGTTGGGTCTCGCTGCGGTCCTTTCCCCAAAGCCCTGGAGGCCCTCGTCGCTAAAAAAGTTCAGGTGACTTCCCTGATTGGAGAAATCCTTCCTTTGGTGGACGGATCCAGTGCCTTTGAAAAGGCTGGTCGACCTGGAAGTCTCAAAATTATCCTAAAAAATTCATGATTCCTGGTGTCGACACGGGCGGTACCTTTGCTGATGTTGTTCCCCTCAATGTCTCAAGCCCTGCCGCTCCAGGCGCTCCTCTTTACTGAAGGGGGTCTGGAGGGGTTTGATCACCTCTCTGGCCAGGATCTCAATTTGTTCATGCCAGGATTCCCATGGACCACTGGGGCGCATAACGAACTTAGTAATTCCAGCATTGATATACTCCCGTAACCTGAGTTGTACCTGTTCGGGAGTCCCCAGGGCGGAGTATTGGTCGGGTGGGATGTCGGGGCGAAATCGCAGGGACGTCCTTGCGTGGTTTAGGGCCTCCTCCGGGCTCCTGGCGAAGAAAAATGGTAGGAACGCGCCGTAATGGTCCTCCGGTACCTCGCGGCTTGCCTCGGCGGCATAACTCCGGATAGCCTCGATGCCCCGGCCCACCTCTTGGGGTGTCGCTCTGGATACTAGCCAGCCATCTCCCAGGCGCCCGGCCCGACGCAGAGCCGCCTGACTGCGCCCGCCCACCCAAATGGGCGGGCCCTTTTTCTGGAAGGGCCTGGGCAGAATGGTCAGCTCTTTAACCGAATTGAATTTGCCTACAAAGGTCACATTCTGTTCTGTCCAGAGTTTTCGCATAAGGACAATGGACTCGTCGGTGCGCTTTCCCCGCTCCTCCCTGCGAACCCCTGTGGCCTCGAAGTCCTTGGACTCTTCGCTTCCCAGGCCCACTACCAGCAGAAGGCGGCCATGGGAGAGGAAATCCAGAGTGGCTAGTTCTTTGGCCAGGACGACAGGGTTGCGCGTGGGGAGCACCAGGGCGCTGGTGCCAAACATCATGTTCCGCATGCGAGAGGCCATATAGGCCATGAAGGTGACTGGCTCGAGGATTACCGTGGACGAGACAATGCGGTCACTCAGCCACACGGAGTCGATGTCCAAGGACTCACAGTGATCAATAAAATCGAGGACGGTCTCAGGTCGCTTGTCCTCGAAGGGCCAGGGTCCCAAGCCGATTCCGATACGTATCTTCGTCTCACACCCCCATTCTACGCAGGTCTTAGAGTTCTAAAGTTCCATTGGAAGCATGCTATGCTTAACTCCTGTTTTGCTCAAGAGGGTTCTGCCCCCTCGGCTATCTATGAATCCTCACTCCTCGAGGAAGTAAGCCTTCCGGCCTTCCTCCCACTCGGAGGAGTCTTTTTGTTTGTCGTCGTCTCCCGACAAACAAAATAAGCCCTCCCTCGGCGTCCTCTGCGCCTCCGCGGTGAACAAATTAAGCAATAACCGCAGAGACACTGAGTTTGCAGAGAATATCTGTTTTGCTCAATCGGGAGAGGGCGATTGGGCAAAAACTACTTGTCTAAATCCGTCCCTGAATTCACTCGGACAGGGCATCCCTTATTCTTTCGGCCATAAGCAGGGCTGAGTGGACTCACCCTAAGCGATCCTCCCTTTCGGCTTCCTCTGACCCAGACTATTCGCAATTGAGCTGCCGTTAACTTGACAGGAATGTTTTTCCCGGGTTATGAATCTTGTGTTTGTAAACCCTTGCTCTGAACCAGAGTTTCCAAAAGGAGGTACGAGCCTTGGATGAAAGAGCGGTATATCTAAACGGCTCATTTGTGCCGGAAAGCGAAGCCAAGGTCTCAATTTTCGACCGCGGTTTTAACGCGGGTGACGCTGTTTACGACGTCACCCGTACATTCGGACACAAACCGTTTAAATTGAGAGAGCACAATCAAAGGTTGTACAGGTCTCTTACCTACACGAGGATTGATTGCGGCCTCTCAATCGAGGAAATGGAGAAGGCAACCCTTGAGCTGCTGGATCGGAACAAGCATCTTCTGGGGGAAAACGACGATTATGCCCTGTGGCAGGTGGTGAGCCGTGGAATCAGGCACCCATCGGTGAACAGGCGGGGAAGCGATAGCGCAACGGTCGCCATTTACTGTATGCCGGTAGATTTCAGAGGGTTCGCACGGCATTACGTTGAGGGGGCCACTGTTGTCGTTCCGTCCACGAGAAGGATCCCCCCTCAGTGCCTGGAATCCAAGGCGAAAATCGCAAACAAAATGAACCACATCATCGCCACCTTTGAGGCCAAGCAGGCTGATCCGCGAGCTATTCCTTTAATGTTGGATATCGACGGTAATATCAGCGAAAGCAATGCCCATAATTTCTTTTTTGCGATGGACGGGACAATCTGCATGCCGACGACAAGGAATGTTCTCGGAGGTGTCACCAAAGCTACGCTCTTGTCCCTTGCTGACGGGTTGGGGATTAAGGTGGTAGAAGGCAATTTCACTCCCTATGACGTGCTCAACGCAGATGAGGCCTTCCTCGCTAGCACCAGTCCTACCATAGTGCCCGTGAAGAGCCTGAATGGGGTCAGAATCGGGAAAGAGACCCCAGGGGCGATCACCTTTCGTTTAATACAGGCTTGGAACAAATTGGTAAAAGTGGACATAGTGCGTCAGGCGCTTTCCCATCTTGACACGGAGGAAAGGAAGCAGCTTCTTGAATTGTGGAAAGAAAAATTAGCTTCCTTTTAGAACCCGATTCATTGCAAGCCGAACGACGACTGTAATCACAGGATCCATTCTATTCTCAAGCAAGGTTTCCTGTCGTTTCGATCAGCCGCAGAGGTCGTAGGCGGCCAGGGCGTAAGCCTTGGCAATGTTGGACAGGTTCGCGATGCTCAGGCACTCCCCTTTTGCCCCATCGTACATAGAGTAAACCCCTGAAGGCGTGATCCCTCCGGCACCGTACGTGACGCTCACCGTTCCATACTCGGCCATAATACCACCGTCGCTCGAGACGGAATAACGCGCCGGCTCGGGATAAAGGGGATCTCTATTGAAGACCTCTTTGTGGATTCCGTGGACGGTTTTGACAAGCTCGTGATCCGGGGAGGTCTCGTAGCCGTTGCTGACCATATAGAAATCAACCTCGGCATGGAGCTCCGGCTCTTTACGTTCCAGGCGATCCAGGAACTCTAGTAGTTCATCCCGGACCCGAACCGGGGTTGTCCCTGGCAGAGTCGTGATGTGGATGTAGAGGTGGCAGAAGGGGGCAGGGCAGAAGGAGGGCTTAAAGGGAAGGCCTCCTTCGATGGCGCTGATTCCGACCGAGACCAGCATGAAGGGATGGGGATGTCTGGCCCGGTACTCACCCTCCCAGGCCTTGAGGCCGTCACGGATCTTGACCATCTTTTCGATGGCATCCACACCTTTATCCTTGCTGAAGGTATGCTGGCCGATACCCTGGGTGGTGATTCGTGCAAAAATGTATCCGGTGTTTCCAAGCTGGATCCTCATACCGGTTGGCTCGCCGATGATGGCGAGGTCCGCAACGACCCCGTGGGACATCATGAAGCGGGCACCACTGCCCCCTCCTCGGTAAGCGATTCCCTGGTAGTGGCTTACGGGGGCCTTTTCGATTTCGCCGACGACGCCTGTAATCAGGAGGTCGCCATTCAGTTCGGCGCCCGCCTCCATCAGCGCCTCGACGGCACCGATGTATCCCGCGAATGCGTTCTTCATGTTGGAGGCACCCAGGCCATAGATCCAATCACCTTCTCGGACGGCGCGGGACTGTTGACCCGGGATCTTGTCTGCATCGGTAGCCGAGGTATCGAAGTGAGCGCAGAACATCAAATTTCGACCCCTGCCCCTGCCTTTACCGGGCAGACGTGCGATCACGTTGTTCCGACCTGCCTCGATCTCCTGAAGCTTTACCTCGAGTCCAATCTTCTCGAGCTCTTGGGCCAGAAAATCGGAGATCTCAGCCTCGCCGCCGGTGGGGCTGGGTATGTTGACCAGCTTCTCGACGAGCTCGGCAATGCGCGATTTTCTTACCGCCTTGATAATTTGTTGTCGGACAGAAGCTCTTCCGGCTTTTTGTCGCTTGACGGCCTTACCGGTCTTTTTCGCCATGGGACTCCTTCCAGGTTCAGATGGGTTCTCCTTTTTTTTGAGCCACGGGAAACTTCCACGACCATGGAATTCATACCTTATAGCGGGGCTTAAAAAGGAGTCAATACTAAAGGCTCTGCGTCAGAAAGTGTGGTGCGAGATGTCTCTTTGACTGTGTTCGACTGAAGGAGATGGCGATTTCACCCTCTCCATTCC
>JAZFYO010000350.1:0-5295 GCA_036443615.1 Binatia bacterium
CCCCGAAGCCCTAAGTAACAGGAATGAAGAGGGTGCAATCGCCATCTCCCCCCAGTCGGACACGGTCAAAGAGACATACGGAGAGCCAATGACTTATTGACAGAAGGAATTCTGTTCGGCTATCATCGGTCCTCCTTATAATATATCCGACCCTAACAGAGTTCTCCAAGTGCCAGAATGTTAGATTTTCGGCAGAGTTAGGGGTTTCAGAATAAACTTAATAGTAAACATTAACAATTAAGGTGATTCATTACATAAGAGTGTATAAGCCTTTGGAGAAAAAGTAATTTATTATTAAAGGAGGCTAACGATGGCGATTAAAATCAAGCGTACGGGCCACCTAGTGCTACGGGTGAAAAACCTCGAGCGCTCGAAGCTCTTTTTCACTGAGATCCTCGGTCTTTCACAAACGGGAGATACCGGAAAAGGCATGCTGTTTTTTAGCACCGATTTTAATAGTAATCACCATATGCTCGCGATAAGAGAAGCCCAGGAGGGGGCGCCAATGCCGGATCCGGACAAACACGTAGGTATGGAGCATGTAGCATACGAACTGGGATCCTTTGTCGAGCTCCAGGAGGCCTATCGGATCTTCAAAGAAAACAATGTCAGGATACGCCACACGGTCTTCCATGGAATAACCAAGAGCATTTACTTTTACGACCCTGATGGAAACATGTTGGAGGTCTACTGTAACGTACCCCCCGACGAGTACAACAAAACGGTGCCCAACCCCTTTGGATTTTACGGGCCCATCGAGAATGAGCTGGAAGGAGCGCCCCAGAAGCAAGGGACCGTTGTCCCGTGATCTGGTCTGGAAATGAAGCAAGTGGTACGGGTCAAGATCAACGGGAGCTTATATGAAGAAGATGTAGAGCCTCGCATCCTCCTTTCTCATTTCCTTCGCGAGACCATCGGGTTAACCGGGACCCACGTTGGGTGTGTAATCGGAGAGTGCGGCGCCTGCACGGTCATTCTGGATGGCAGACTCGTCAAGTCCTGCCTGCTCCTCGCAGTACAGATCGATGGAAAGGAGATACTGACCGTGGAGGGCCTGGCGAAAAACGGTACCCTTCATCCCATCCAGGAGGCCTTCGTCAAGGCATACGGTATTCAGTGTGGCTACTGCACACCGGGAATGGTTCTGGCAACCCATTACCTCCTCACCAAAAATCCCGATCCATCCGAGGCGGAGGTTCGCAAAGGACTCGCAGGAAACCTCTGCATGTGCACCGGCTACATGCAGATCGTCGAGGCGGTCAAAACGGCAGCTGAGAGTTTAAAAAATGGCTAGGGCGGCAAAGTACGTAGGTCATCGGACACGTAGCAAAGAGGGACCCCGGCATGTTAGCGGTCAGGGAAATTATACCGACGACTTCATCCTCCCCGGGATGCTCCATGCGGTCATCATACGCAGTCCATATGCCCACGCCAGAATTAAAAACGTCGATCCACGGGCAGCCTTGGAGACACCAGGGGTTATAGCGGTAATCATTCCGGAAGAGCTAAAGCAGAAGACGAAACCTTTCAAGCCAGGCCGTTATGCGGCGGGACTGAGAAAGCCGATTCCGGAATACGCAAGCGCCATAGATAAGGTCAGATATGTGGGAGAGCCGATTGGGGCATTGGCAGCTCGTGATCGAGGAACAGCCGAGGACGCCCTGGAGCTAGTTTCCGTCGACTACGAGCCCCTCCCCCCCGTTACAGACACGAAGGACGCAGTGGGCCCGGACTCTCCGCTGCTCTTCGAGGATCTGGGATCAAACCTTGCATGGAAGGGATCTCTTACCTACGGCGATATCGACGGTGCCTTCAGAGAGGCAGACACCGTGGTACGGGATAAGTTCAAGATCCACCGCTACAGCTCGACACCGTTGGAAACCCTGGCCTGCATCGCCTCTTTTGACTCGGCGAGCAGAAAATTGACCGTCTGGATCAATGCTCAGGTGCCAGAGGTGATCTATGATGCCCTGCGGGAGACGCTGGGATTGGAAGATGTGAGGATTATTATCCCGGACATCGGGGGCGGCTTCGGACAAAAAATTCATCTCATACGCAAGTACGCGGTTCTCACCAGCCTGCTCGCCCTCAAGACCCAGCGGCCGGTAAAATGGGTCGAGGACCGAAGCGAGCATATGATGGCCGCGGGACATTCCTGTGCCCAAGAGTTCGATGTCGAGGCCGCAGTCAAGAAGGACGGTACCGTACTGGGCCTGAAGTTCAAAGAGATCGACGACGTCGGAGGATCCGTCAGCACGCTCACGATTCATTTTACCAACAAGCTGAACAACCTCTCCAACACCTACAAGGTAAAAAACATTTCTCTGGAGGGCTGCTCCGTTGTGACGAACAAATGCCCGGTAATCCCGAACCGTGGTATCGGCAAGCCCGCCATGTGTTTTATATGGGAGAGGATAATGGACAGGATTTCGCGGGAGCTCGAATTGAGCCCTATCGAAGTGCGTTCCATTAACCTGATCCAGCCGAAAGAGATGCCGTACACAACACCCAGCGGGAACATCTACGACAGCGGTGACTATCCCTCCCTTCTCAAACGCGTAATCGAGAAAATCGGCTACGATAAGCTAAGAGAGGAACAGAGAAGCGAGCGTGAAAAGGGACGATTTCTTGGTATCGGGGTCGTTATCGGTGTTGAACCTGGCGGGAGAAACGCAGCGCGCGACATGGCAATTTTTCCCGAGATGAAAGAGAGCCCTGGCGCAGGTGGAGTCAACGGCGCAACGATCAAGATCGAGAAAAACGGGACCCTTTCGCTACTGCTTGGATCCCCGAACTGCGGTCAGTCTCACGAGACTACCACCGGGCAGGTAGCAGCCGACATCCTCGGAATTGGCCCCGAACACATCAGCGTCAGCACCCCCTTTGACAGCGATCTCTCTCCCTGGGGAACCGCCGCAGCAAATAGCGGAAATAATTTCCATCTATACGACATCGGTGCAGTGCACGGGGCCGCCACGAAGCTGAAGACAAAGATCCTTACGCTTGCAGGCCATATCCTTCAGACCGACCCGGCGAAACTCAGCATCGAGAACGCTACAGTTCAGGCACTGGGTTCGCCCAAGAAGAAGATCACCTTTGCTGAATTGGGACGGGTCGCATACGGCAATCAGTCTCTCATGCCGGAAGGCTTTGAGGCCGGCCTCCAGGCCACCCACTACTATACGTTCCCCCATGCAGAGCCGAACATGGTTCCTGGTCAGGACCGCCGCATCCGCGCACAATTTACGTTTTCTGCGGCTTCCCACGCTGCGGTAGTGGAGGTAGACCCGCAGACCGGAAAGGTCGAGGTCCTCCGCTATCTCATCATCAGTGACAACGGCACAATCATAAACCCTGACGTGGTAAACGGGCAGATATACGGCTCGGCCGCGCACGGGATCTCTGTGGCCCTTGGAGAAGGCTTCGTCTACAACTCCGAGGGCCAGCTTCTGACTGTCACCCTGACTGACTACGGCAAATCCTCTACCGTCGAAACCCCAAAGATAGAGATCGAGCACCGTCCCTCAGTTTCCCCCTTTACTACCCTAGGACAAAAGGCAGCCGGCGAAGGTGCTGCCATCCCTTCTCCAGCGGCCATCGCCAGCGCTGTCGAAGATGCCCTGCAACCTTTCGGAGTTGAGGTAAGGGACCTACCCCTCACACCTGAAGCCGTTTGGCATCTCCTTCAGGAGGCAAAGCGAAATGATTCCTAGCGCATTCACCTACTACTCCCCGACCTCACTGGAAGAGGCGGTTTCCCGTCTCTCCACCGATACGGACGATGTAAAGCTCCTCGCAGGGGGTCAGAGCCTTCTTCCGCTGATGAAGATGCGCCTCGCCAAGCCTAAAATCGTGATCGACCTCGGCCGGGTTCCAGAACTGAATTACATCCGCCCTGAAGGTAATAAGATCGCCATCGGGGCCCTGACAACGTACAGCCAGCTGGAAGGCTCCGATCTCCTACAGACCCGTTGTCCCCTATTATCTGAAACGGCCTCCGTCGTCGGTGATATTCAGGTTCGAAACCAAGGCACCTTTGGGGGAGGCCTGGCGCACGCCGATCCCGCCGGTGATATGCCGGCAGCAGTCTTGGCCTTAGGGGCAGAATTGAAGGTGATTGGTCCGAAGGGAGAGAGATGGATCAAAGCGGAAGAGTTCTTTATCACGATGCTTACGACAGCCCTATCCCCTGACGAAATCTTGACGGAAGTCAGGGTCCCTTCCCTGGAGGGGATTCATTCGACCTACCTCAAAGCGGCCCAGAGGACATCGGGATTTGCCATTGTCGGCATAGCGGTGTGCTTGAAGTCAGGCGCGGACGGAATCTGCGAGGACATTGCGATTGGGGTGACAGGAGTCACATACAAGGCCTATCGTGCCGAGGACACGGAAAAAATGTTGCAAGGCAAGAAACTCGAATCAAGACTTATCGAAGAGGCATCTGCCCTCGTCACCCAGGGCATGGACGTGATGGAAGACATCAACGCCTCACCGGAATACCGCTCCCACCTCGCCCGTGTTACACTCATCAGGGCCGTTGAGACCGCCCGTGAAAGGCAAGATGATGAATAGATCCCCGTCAGCCCGAGCAGCCCGCTGGTTCGTTATTTGTTTGGTATGGGTCTCCCTCCTGATCCCCTGGACAGCAATCGGCGAGGTGGCAGAAAAAATTACCATCGGGGAAATAGAGGATATTGTCCTGCTTAAGTGGGGCGTGAAATATACAGCTCGCATCGACACCGGCGCAACGTCATCCTCCCTGGATGCACGCAAAATCAAGATAAAAAACGACGTCGTCAATTTCGTATTGAGGGGTGGGAAGCCGCTAAAGGTACCGCTCCTTGAGTACCGGCGTGTTCGAACTTCCGTAGGGAAGGAGCGCAGGCCGGTGGTTTTGCTCGATATCTGCCTGGGATCCCTGCACCTTCTCACGCAGGTGACCCTGACAAACCGCTCTCACTTAAAGTACGCCTTGCTCATCGGCCGCAGAGTTCTCAAGGGCAACTTTGTCGTTGACGTGAGCCGAAGGCAGACCACCCGACCGAGCTGTCCGGAGCTTCGCTTCAAATGAAACACCCTGCAGTTTTACTTGCAGGGATTTTACTCCTTCTCCCGGCAACGCTCGTTACCTACCGGATTCTCTGGCTCAAATACCCCCTCTACCTGAAAATCCCAGGTAAGGCGTGGCAACTTTCAATGCAGGCCGAGGTCCAAGCCGACAAGAACGGAATCCAAATTGAGATCGGCCTACCCTTTAGCAGTAAACACCAGAGGATCGTCTCCGAGCTGATAAGT
>JAZFYO010000351.1:0-28483 GCA_036443615.1 Binatia bacterium
TCAAGTTATATCGAACACGGGGTTTGAATCCCCGTGTTCGACCAAAGGGAAGAGCTGCCGCTTCTCCCCTTTGGAAACCCCATCGGCTTTGTTCCCGCCTCAAGAGGCGGGGTTTACATTGAATCAAGTTTTTGTATCTCCTCTCTGACCAGACCCCCCATTTCCTTACAACCTACTACACGGCAACCCATTTCCTGAATGTCCGTAGTACGATAACCATTGTTCAGAACTACTTCTACGGCCCTCTCAATCCGGTCGGCGGCATTTCCCTGATTGAGTGAATAACGCAGCATGAGGGCTATGGTCAGGATCATAGCCAACGGGTTGGCCAGATCTCTTCCGGCTATATCAGGCGCGCTACCGTGGACCGGCTCGTACATCCCCACCTTTCCCCCAATGCTAGCAGAAGGAAGCATGCCAATCGAACCTGTCAGCATCGAGGCCTCGTCGCTCAAAATATCCCCGAACATGTTCGTAGTCACAATCACATCAAACTGTTTGGGATTCCGTATGAGTTGCATGGCGCAATTATCCACGAGCATATGTTCAAGCCGGAGATCCGCATAGCCATCCTCTTGATGGACTCGCGTGACCACCTTTCGCCAAAGCTCGCTAACCTCGAGGACATTAGCCTTGTCTACCGAAATTACACATCCGCGCCTGTTTCGCGCCGCCTCAAAAGCGACACGGGCGATCCGCTCGATCTCTGGGGTTGTGTAGATTTTCGTATTCACGCCTCGCTCGGTACCGTCAGGTAGCCTGGTTACCCCTTTGGGTTGGCCGAAATAAATTCCCCCGGTAAGTTCCCGCACCACCAGGAGATCTGTCCCCACGACAACCTCCGGCTTCAACGTGGAGGCCGATGCCAAGGCAGAAAAGAGCTTCACCGGTCGAAAGTTGGCAAACAGGCCCAACTCCTGGCGCAAGGCCAGGAGGGCCCTCTCGGGGCGAATAGAATAATCCATCCCATCCCATTTTGGACCTCCCATCGCTCCGAGTAGCACCGCTTCGCTCTGTTTGACTAGCTTCAATACCGCGTCGGTCAGTGGTTTGCCGGTAGCATCAATGGAGGCTCCCCCCACCAATCCTTCTTCGAATTCAACCCCGAAGCCATAGAGAGACGCAACCAGGGTTAAGACCTCGATACCCTCCTTAACCACCTCAGGGCCTATGCCGTCTCCAGAAAGGACTGCAATTTTGCTGCTCATGGACCTTGTCTCTCAACCAATTGTCGATAGTGTTTTCGGAACTCCTGTCTGTTGAGGGCATGAATATAGGCTAGGGCGCTGGCCATGATAATATCGGTATGCGACCCTTTACCTGAGACACGAACCTCCCCATCTTCGATTACACACGAGACTTCCCCCTGAGCGTCGGTCCCGCCTGTGATCGCCTTGACAGAATATCGCACTAGGCGCGAACGTGAGCCAGTAATCTTGGCAATGGTCTTATAGCAGGCATCTACAACTCCGTCGCCTGTGCCGTGATCCACGCACTCTTGTCCATCTATCCGCATCCTCACCGTTGCCGAAGGAATGGCATTGGAGCTTGAATTCACATTCAGGTAAAGCAATTCGTATCGGTCCGGTTGGCCGGGAATTTTGAGGATCTCCTCCGCTACAATGGCCTCAATATCCTCTTCATAGACTTCCTTCTTTTTATCCGCCAGTTCCTTAAAATGGAGAAAGGCCCGATTCATATCTTCTTTGTTGATATTAAAACCCATCTCCTTTAGTCGCTCGCTGAAGGCATGACGCCCTGAATGCTTCCCCATCACCAACCGGTTTCCGCTCATCCCAATGGACTCCGGGGTCATTATTTCATAGGTGATTTTTTGTTTGAGGACACCGTCCTGATGGATGCCGGCCTCATGGGCAAAGGCATTGTCACCCACGATCGGTTTATTGATCGGAATCGGAATACCGGTGATCTGGGCCAGCAAGCGAGAGGTGGGATAGATCTGCTCGGTAACCACGTTAGTGGTTACACCAAACAGGCTTTTCCTCGTCCTGAGTGCCATAACCACCTCTTCCAACGAAGTATTACCCGCCCGTTCCCCGATACCGTTAATCGTGCACTCCACCTGCCTTGCCCCGCTAGCTACAGCAGCCAAAGAGTTAGAGACGGCTAGACCGAGGTCGTTATGACAATGCGCGCTCCATATCACCCCTTCCGATCCCGCTGTGCGCTCAATGAGATAATCTACCAACGAGCCAAATTCCGAGGGGATAGCGTAACCTGTGGTGTCTGGCACATTGAGAACCTTAGCCCCAGCTCGAATCACCTCGCTGAAAACCTGCACGAGAAAATCCCATTCACTTCGGGAGGCGTCCTCCGCTGAAAATTCAATGTAATCTACGTGCTTTTTGGCATACGCAACCGCTGTGACAGCAGCATCCAGGACCTCCTGACGTGACATCCTGAGTTTGTGCTTCATATGGATGTCTGAGGTCGCAATAAAAATATGGATCCCGGGATTCTTGGCCTTGTCAACAGCCTTCAGTGCCTTCTTGATATCTCCTTCCTGGGTACGCGCGAGGCTAAGGACAATGGGACGCTTCACCTCTCTGGCCACGCGATCCACCGACACAAAGTCACCCTCCGACGAGGCCGCGAATCCTGCTTCAATGACATCCACCCCAAGTTTCTCTAGCTGACGAGCAATCAAGATCTTTTCCTCCTCATTCATGCTTGCCCCAGGGGATTGTTCTCCATCCCTAAGCGTAGTATCAAAGATCCTTACAACCGATTCACTTTCGCTTTTTTCTGACATAAAACTTCCTCCATAAAACAAAAAACTCCCGCGGAGGTACCGACGGGAGCATCCAGATAAGATGGTAGAGAGAGATTTACCGCTAGGCTTCTGCGATTTCCTCTCTCCTCTCCCTTCGCCGCTTAGGTACCGTGAAGAGCCATAAGAGGGGTCCTGATAAAGTATATAAGAGAAACGTGCTAAAAAGCATAATCTGTGGCTCCGCTATACTTAATTTAATAAGTAATATCGATGAAAGCAATATCCAGAAAGGATGCCTCTTTTTAAGATTGAGTTGTCTCACGCCGACATATCGGAAATTGCTCACCATCAACGCCGCCAAGACATAGATAACCAAGAGCAGGATAATCTGTTTATGAGGCGCCGCCGCCACCCCGAGAAAATGATACATAATGACAATGGCCACAATCATTATTGCAGCTGCGGGGATAGGTAGACCGACAAAATGGGTCTTTTCCACGTTCCCCATCTGCACGTTAAAACGGGCAAGCCTGAGTGCACCGGAGACCACGTAAAGGCCCGCAGCTAGCCAGCCCCAAGTTCCCCAAGGCAACAGGGCCCAATGGTAGACCAAGACCGCAGGGGCAACGCCAAAAGCAACCAGATCCGCCAGAGAGTCAAGCTCAATGCCAAACTGACTGGTAGTATTGGTGAGACGTGCAACTGCACCATCCAATATATCTAGGAGATGGGCAAAAATAACAAGCACCGCTGCTTGGAGGTACTGCCCATCGAAGGTCAAGACGATGGAGAAAAAGCCACAAAAGAGATTGCCGATGGTAAAGAGACTCGGAAGGAGGTAAATGCCTTTTTTCAGCCGAGCAGAAGGCACTCTCCGCTTGATGGAACCTCGAGCCAAGCCCCTACGGGGCAAAATTCGAACTCTCCCCAGTGATAGCCGACTACCCCGGGGGTCACTAACTCCACTCATGACAACCTTCCTATAATTGTCTCCCCACCCCTTACCCGCTGCCCCTCAACCACCTCCACTTGAGAGCCTCGAGGTAAGAAGATATCCACGCGGGACCCAAACATAATCAATCCTATCCTCTGCCCCCTCTCCAATACCTCCCCCTTTTTCACGTAACAGATAATGCGCCGAGCAAGAACTCCCGCAATCTGCACAATGCTCAGACTCCTTCGCGTAGAATCCACAATTCGCATTGCGTTCTGTTCATTCTCATTCGACGCCTTATCCCGAAAGGCGGCAAAAAACCTCCCAGGCTGATACTGGACCTCCTCTACCCAGCCTTTGATGGGAGCCCGATTCACATGTACATCCAAAGGCGAAAGAAATATACTGACTTGAGTCCCGGGTTTTTCCAGGAGTCTTCCTTTTTCAACCTCTTTGATCCCTACCACTCTACCATCCGCTGGAGAAACAACCAAACCCTCACCGGTGGGAGGGACGCGCTCGGGATCACGAAAGAAACCCACAAAGGCAAGGGTAAGAAGGGCAAAGAGTCCTGAGACCCAATTCCACCCTAGCGCTAATGCCAGGAGGGTCAAAAAGGACATAGGGAGAATCCATGGATAACCCTCCCTGACAATTCTCAGCTTAGACTTCAAGTTATCAGCCATCAGCAATTTTGCATTCAGCTTTCAGCTTTTTGATTTTTTTTTCCTGTCTGCTGACCGCTGATTGCCGAAGGCCCTTTCACAAAGGCTGAGCGCTGAACACTTGCTTTAGTTTTTGTTCTTATCAACCAAGCGATCTTGCATTAACCAAGGCATCATGGATCTAAGCCTTTCACCCACCTTCTCGACCGGATGGTTTACCCCTTCTTTTCTTAGCTCTTTAAAATGAGGCATACCGCTCCGGTATTCTGTGATCCATTCCTCGGCAAACTTTCCAGACTGGATATCTTTTAGAATTTCCTGCATGGCCTTCCGGACTTCAGCACCGATAACCTTCTTCCCACGGGTGAGGTCTCCGTATTCTGCGGTGTTGCTGACAGAGTATCGCATATTCGTCAGTCCCCCCTCATAGACAAGGTCGACGATCAGTTTGACTTCATGAAGGCATTCAAAATAGGCCATTTCAGGCGGATAACCCGCCGCTACCAGAGTCTCGTATCCTGCCAGTATCAACGAAGAAAGACCGCCGCAAAGGACTGTCTGCTCTCCGAAGAGGTCTGTCTCTGTCTCATCTTTAAAAGTAGTCTCCAATATGGCGGCACGCCCTCCCCCAAGGGCACTGGCATAGGCAAGCCCCAGTTGCTCGGTATCCCCGGAGGGGTCCTGGTGCACGGCCAAGAGGCACGGCACACCTCTTCCTTTCTCGTACTCACTTCGCACCAGATGCCCAGGGGCCTTGGGAGCCACCATAAAAATGTTCACCCCTGGAGGTGGAACAATTTTCTTGAAATGGATATTGAATCCGTGAGCAAAGGCCAAATAGTTCCCACTTCGCAGACCGGGTTTAATTTCCCCCTCATAGACCTCTCCTTGGAGCTCATCAGGTAAGAGGACCATGACGACATCCCCTGCCTTGACTGCCGCAGCCGTTTCCATCACCTGGAACCCTGCGTTCTTAGCCTTGGACCACGATCCACTCCCTTCTCTCAATCCTACCACCACTTCGATTCCAGAGTCTCTCAAGTTATGGGCATGGGCATGCCCCTGGCTCCCATAACCCAGAACCGCAACCCTCTTGCCCTTGAGGTACTTCAAATCTGCATCACGATCGTAGAAGACCTGCATTGTATCCTCCCTAGAAACCGTTGATCGTTAGAATATCTGTGGACCATCTCTTATGTCAACCTAGTAAAAGCCTTGGTGATATCGGCGATCAGCCTTCAGCTTATATTTCATGGTCGACCGCTGATTGCTGGCTGCTGATTGCTTAGCTACACAAGCTGAATCACGCGGGGATTAAAATAATCTCTAGGCAAGCTTAAACGGGCCTACGAACAACGAAGCGAGCGCTCACCTTGGGCAGCTATGCGTTCAGGCCTTGGCGGCCTGGAGCTCACGACGGGATTCAATTTTGGCTGCCTCGCGGGAAATGGCCACCCGGCCTGTACGCACTAGATCCATTATCCCAAGCGGTCTAAGCAGATTGATCATTGCCCGGATCTTGTCAGCGTCACCCGTGATCTCAATCGTATAGGTCTGGGGAGTGGAGTCCACGATCTTGGCTCTGAAGATCTCGCAGATTCGAATTGCCTCGTCTCGGTGCTCCGCCTTGGTATTGATTTTGATAAGCGCCGTTTCTCTCTCCACAAATGCCGTTTCCGTTAGATCTATGACCTTCAAAACTTCAATCACCTTGTTGAGCTGCTTAATAATCTGCTCGATGATCTGTTCATCACCCGATGTAACAATCGTGATCATCGAGGTGGTAGGATCCAGCGTGGAGGCTACAGAGAGGCTCTCGATATTATAGCCCCGGGCACTAAACAGCCCCGCGACTCTTGCCAACACGCCAAACTTGTTTTCTACCAGAACTGAGATGATGTGCTCCATCAACGAATGGGATTATGCCGGAAGAACCCCTTCCTCCTCCTCGGTTTTCTTTTTGACCTTACCGCCCTTTTCCGTCCTCAGCCCCGGGGGGTCATCCAAAACCATCTCGTGATGTGCCCCGCCGGCAGGTATCATGGGATAGCAATTCTCGTAAGGATCCACATGGAAATCCATCAGGACCGGCCCTTTGTGCTTCAAACCTTCGCGGATTACAGGATGGACCTCTGCTGGCTTAAACGCACGCAGCCCTAAGATTCCATAGGCCTCCGCCAGCTTGGCAAAATCGGGTACACTCCCCAGATGGCTGGAGGCATACCGCCCTTCATAAAATAGATCCTGCCACTGCCTGACCATTCCATGAAACTGGTTATTTATCAACACGATCTTGACCGGAAGCTTATACGCAACAGCCGTGGCCAACTCCTGCAGATTCATCTGGAAGCTTCCCTCACTCGTGATGCAGACAACCAACTTGCCAGGATGTGCCTTCTGTGCGCCCAGTGCGGCTGGAAAGCCAAATCCCATCGTACCCAGCCCGCCGGAAGTCAAAAAGGTCCGTGGTTTCGTCCCTTTAAAATACTGGGCGGCCCACATCTGGTGTTGACCCACATCCGTAACAATTATCCCCTCATCCTTAGTTATTTCATATAGGCTTTCGATCACATATTGTGGCTTGAGAATCTGGTCATCCTGGTGATACTTGAACGGATTGGCCTGCCTCCACTCATCGACTTGACCCAGCCAGGATTTCCTATGCCCCTTCATATTTCTTAGGTCGCCGTCCATTGATCGCAGAACGGCATTCAGTTGCCGCAGGACGGTCTTGACGTCCCCGACGATCGGGATGTGCGCATGGAAATTCTTCTTGATAGACGTGGGGTCAATGTCAATATGAATCACTCGGGCGGAAGGTGAAAACTCGGAGAGCTTGCCAGTCACCCGGTCGTCAAAACGGGCTCCGACCGCGATCAGCAGGTCTGCGTGATGCATCGCCAAGTTGGACCAGTACCCCCCATGCATTCCCAGCATCCCCATGGAAAGAGGATGGGAACCAGGAAAAGACCCAAGACCCATAAGGGTCATAGTGACCGGAACTTGGGTGATCTCAGCAAGCTCCAGGACCTCATCCGCAGCATCGGAGAAGACCGCCCCGCCACCAACGTAGATAACAGGTTTTTTGGCCTTCAAAATTTCCTCGGCAGCCTGCCTGATCTGATGTTTGTTTCCATCAACAGTGGGATTATAGCCCCGCAGACGTACCTTATCTGGATATTTGAAATCAGCCCTATCCATGGTGATATCTTTTGGAATGTCCACCAGAACCGGCCCGGGCCTCCCGGTCATGGCTATGTAAAAGGCCTCCTTCATGCACTGGGCAAGATCGCCGACATCCTTCACTAAAACATTGTGTTTGGTACAAGGTCGACTGATCCCCACGTTGTCCGCTTCCTGAAATGCATCGTTACCAATCAGATTAGTGGAGACCTGACCGGTGAAGGCCACCAAGGGCACAGAGTCCATATATGCGTCAGTTAGACCGGTCACGATGTTCGTCATCCCGGGACCCGAGGTCACCAGAACGACTCCGGGCTTCCCTGTAGCCTTGGCATACCCCTCGGCCATGTGGGCGGCTCCCTGTTCGTGTCGGGTCAAGACAACCTCGACATCTTTTTGTTGGTACAAGACATCAAAGAGCTTAAGTACCACGCCTCCCGGGATACCAAAGATTTCCCGGATACCCTCTCGTCTAAGCATTTCGACGAAAATCTCTGCTCCGCTCATTTTCACTGGGTTCCCCTCTCGTCCGCTCTATGGCGATACTTTCCCAATATCTGCATGATCTTGTCTTTCCCTACAAGTTTGAGCTTCTGAAGCCTTTTTTTCTCTATCTCCTCGGAAGGTGTCAAATGAATTTTGTGCTGATAACTTAGCAGTTTTTTCTCTAACTCCTGATGCTCCTCATAATATTTTTTTAACTCGGGGTCCTGATCCAAAAGAGAAATAATAAATGCTTCCTCTGTTCTTTCCATAAAGACCCTCCTCAGATTTGTTCACACTCAGGGCGTCAAAATTAGCCTACGGTCTTAATTTTGTCAACGGAACTGTCGAATCCTGTTTTCCCGTTAGATTCCATTTAAGACCTTTTTTAAGCTCGGCCTCGGATGGCCTTAGATAGAGAGGGACCAGAGGTCCCGGCGAGTCGATCTCTCCCCTTTTAACCTTTTCCTCCGCAATACGAGCAGCCGAAAAGGCAGTCGATGGATACGAGTTGCCGAGGGTTGCTATGGCCCGGTCTGCCAAATTGGCCCTTATCATTTCTTCATAAACCCTTGTCCCATCACCAATAAACAAACAGGTTTCTCGGTAACCACATTGAATCTCACGGATAATTCGCTCAGGAGGACAGACCAGATCCCCTGAGATTTGCTCCAGACCTCCATCCTCTCGTTTGTAAAAAAGCGCCGTGTAAACTTCCTTCCTCCGGGCATCCAAAAAAGGACAGATTAAACCCTTCCAATCGGTCACCCGAGCGGCTAAAGCAAGTAAGGTTGGGACCCCAACCACGGGAGTCTCCCAGCCATAAGACAAGCCTTTGACAGTGCTCAGGCCTATTCGAAGGCCCGTGAAAGAACCTGGACCAATCGAGACGGCAAACGCAGAAATTTCCGAGAGCGTGACATTAGCTCTTTTTACAAGTCTCTCAATTAATGGAAGGAGAATCTCTGCATGGTTTGACCTCCCAGTTGGAGCAGAAGGATCCCCGAACTTTGTATTGCCCTCGTGGAACTCTTCTGCAATCAACCCACCATCTTCCACCAGAGCCACGCTTGCCATGGTCGTGGATGTGTCAATCCCAAGAAATTTCATATGAAGCACTCAGCATTCAGTTATCAGGCCCCTCCTCCCCACACTGACTGATTGCTGATGGCTGAATGTTAATATGGCTGATGGCAACTAGTTAAAGAACCTGGCGATATCGTTATAAAAGGCGTAAATCATTATGAAAATCAGGATGAACAACCCGACCTGTTGAGCCCTCTCCCGGTTTTTAAGCTCGACCGGCCGACCAATTATCGCCTCGATTAAAAAAAATAAGAGATGTCCACCATCAAGAACTGGTATTGGCAGAAGATTCAGAACCCCGAGGTTCACGCTTAAGATTGCGACAAAAAAGAAGAAGCTTCCCATCCCCCTCTGCGCTTGTTGTCCTGCTATTTGCGCAATCAGTACCGGACCTCCCAAATTCTTCGGTGATACGTCCCCAACTATCATCTTGTAAATGACTACCAGGGTTAAAACCGAAAACTCACCAGTTTTGTAAAATCCTTGCCCCAAGGCTTGCCAGGGAGGAATCCTCTCCACGAAAATCTCTGAATCGTCAGCAGTTATTCCAATAACCCAGAATTCCTTCTGCTCGCCAAAGATGTTTTTTCCTTCACTTTTTGTCGGTTGAACAGTAAATTCTAATTCGCGGTTTTCTCTTTGAACGCCAAGCCTCAAGGCATTTCCACGACTCTCTTTTATTCGATTTGAAAGTTCCTCCCATTTATTTATGGGTTGGCCGTCTACAGCAACGATAAGGTCTCCCTTGAGCAATCCTGCCTTACCTGCTGGGAAATCAGGCCTAATGTCTCCTACCCGGCTGGTTAGGGCAGGCGCACCAAAGAGCGCCAGATTCAAGCTAATAACAACAACCGCAAGCAGCAAGTTAAACACAGGTCCAGCCGCAACAATGGCAATCCTTTTCCCGAGTCCCTGGTGGAAAAAAGATCGGGCGATATCGGTCTCCTTTACCTCCTCACCGGGATCCTCCCCTACCATTTTGACATATCCACCCAAGGGGAAAGCACTGAGGGCATATTCGGTTTCTCCGACCTTCTTTACCCAAAGCTTAGGCCCAAAACCCACAGAGAACGTTAGGACCCCTACCCCAGAGAACTTGGCCACAACAAAATGACCTAATTCATGGAATACAATTAATATCCCCAGTGCGATGACAGCCCAGCCAATGGTGTACGCAATACTTATGATTCCCTCAATATTTACCATTCCCTTTTCTCCTGCCCCCCTTATTAACCATCGTTTCCGCGCGCTCCCGTGCCCACCGGTCTGCCCCGAGGATTTCCGATAATCCCTTGGGATTCGAGCTAGAGTGGGCCTCCATGGTTTTTTGAATAATCTGATGGATGTCTCGAAAACCGATACGCCTTTGCAAAAAAGCCCCTACAGCAACTTCATTTGCCGCATTAAGAACCGCCGGCATTGTCCTTCCCGCTGCCAGGGCCTCATAGGCCAGATTAAGGGCCGGATATCTCTTCGCTTCTACTGGGAGGAAGGTCAGTTCACCCTTCTTGGTTAATTCCAGAGGACGCAAGTTCATCCTAAGGCGATCTGGACAGGAGAGGGCGTAAGCAATCGGAATCCGCATGTCAGGAATCCCCATCTGGGCCATAATTGTCCCATCGTGATAGCGCACCATCGAGTGAACAATGCTCTGGGGATGGATTACGACCTCCACCTGCGAGGGAGGAATATCAAACAACCAATGGGCCTCAACCACCTCCAGGCCCTTATTCATCATAGTCGCCGAATCAATGGTGATCTTCGGGCCCATCTTCCAGTTTGGATGTCTCAGGGCCTGTTGGACCGAGACTCGACTCAAGGTCCGAAGAGAGGTGCGAAGAAATGGACCTCCAGAGGCCGTGAGAATAATCCGCTCAACCTCCTTCTTCTGACTCCCCCGAAGACACTGCAAGATCGCACTGTGCTCGCTGTCCACGGGCAAGAGGCGCCCCCCACTCCTCTTTGCATCATGGACGAAAATCTCTCCGGCCATCACGAGGGATTCTTTATTGGCGAGAGCAACATCCTTACCTGCCCGCACCGCTTCCAGGGTAGGGACTAAACCTGCAGCCCCGACGATAGCCGCGACCACCACCTCCACATTATTCGCAGATGCTATACACTTTGCACCGTCTTCTCCCCACAGTATCTTCGTTTTATTCGTGCCCAGGAGTTTTTGTAAACGAGGAACATCCTCTTTTTCCCTGATGCTCACCCAGTCAGGAGAAAATTCCAAAACCTGTTGAGCAAGCCTATCAAGGTTGCGGCCCGCTACCAGACCACGAACTTTGAAATGGTCAGGAAAGCTCCGAACCAACTTGAGCGTGCTTACGCCGATAGACCCCGTTGAGCCTAAGATAGCAATGGACTTCATGAATGAAGCAATCTTACGTAATAAGTGGTAAACACTGCCGGGAATATAATGCTGTCCAATCGATCTAGCAATCCTCCGTGACCAGGAAGGATCCTCCCTGTATCCTTGACAGAAAAGACCCGTTTGATCCACGACTCGAACAGATCTCCAACTTGACCCAGTAAACTCAAAATCAGAGAAAGCATGAGCACCTCAACCCAAGACAGGTTGGAAAGTAAATACATTGCGCCCAACAGCCCGGCCAGAACGCTTGCCCCCAATGAGCTAAGGGCCCCTACCACCGTTTTTCCAGGGCTGATACTAGGATACAATTTTCTTCTACCCAGAGCCATCCCCATCAAGTACGCCGCAGTATCCCCTACCATAACTACGAGCAAAACAAAGAAAACCCATTCTGTCCCACTGGGGCCACGGTATATCAAGGCAAGATGGGGAAACAAATACCCTATATAGAACGCTCCAATAACGGTCCATCCCAGATGTTGAAACTTCTCTTCCAACTCTCCCTCAAAGAATAAATAAACAGAGAAGGCGCCAATGATAACTCCGGCAAGATACAGCCCTGGGTCGGGGAGCAGTGGATAGAGAACCATCAGAGAGATCACCACACCAAAGAATATTCCCAGGACTCGCTCCCTCCACTGGCCGGGAAAAGCTATAAAAAAAAACTCACAAAGGGCACCGAAGGTGAGGATGAAGATAAACAGGGAGAACAGCCAGGGGTGGCCAAAGCCGATGAGGATGAGCAGGCAGGCAATTCCCGCCAGTGCGGTGAGCACCCTAGCCTGCATTTACTTTCTTTCCCTTAGCCTTAGAATAAAAAGTACAGCATCTAGATCGCTTGCTCATCGGTCTTTCCGAACCTTCTCTGACGTCTCTGGAACTCGATAAGCGCCTGGATATATTGCTGTTGGCGAAAGTCCGGCCAAAGAGTAGGGGTCACATAAAGTTCCGTATAAGGGATCTGCCAGAGAAAGAAATTACTGATTCGCATCTCTCCACTCGTTCGGATGAGCAAATCAGGATCTGGAATAGTACCGGTCTCCGTATAGGCAGAGATCATGGTTTCATCAATATCCTCTGGCTGACAACTCCCTTCCCGTACACTTTTAGCAATCCCCCGGACCATTTTGACAATATCATGCCGTCCGCTATAGCTTAAGGCCAAGGTAACAGTAATCTTAGCGTTGTCCTTGGTCATCTCGATGGTCTGATCCAAGACCTTTCGAACTGAACGGGGCAAACGATCCCGATCGCCTATTGCCAAAAGGCGAACTTCGTTCTTCATCATCCTTTCTCGTTCGTCGCATAAATAATGTTCCAAGAGCCCCATCAACGCTCCCACCTCTGCTCTAGGACGCTGCCAATTTTCGGTCGAAAATGCATACAGGGAGAGATAGGGAATGCCCAGGCTGCGACTCACGTCTACAACCGCTCTCACCGAGGTCCTTCCCCTACGGTGACCTTCGATGCGACTCCTGCCCTTTAATCTAGCCCAACGTCCGTTGCCATCCATGATTATGGCCACATGCCGGGGCAACCGACTCATGTCTAGACCCTTAGGATTCATTCTTTAGATAGCAGGTGGAGGGGAAGGTTGGCGGACCTCAAACCTCCATGATCTCGTCCTCTTTGGTCTTGAGCACCTTATCAACGCGTCCGATAAAATCGGCGGTGATTTTCTGAACTCGATCCTGGCTGTGCTTGAGATCATCTTCAGTAATTTCCTTCTTCTTTAGTGAATCCTTAAGTTTTTCAATCGCCACACGGCGATGGTTGCGTACGGAAACGCGATACTCTTCGGCCACCTTCTTGACATGCTTGGCCAGTTCTTTCCTTCGCTCCTCGCTGAGTTCTGGAATGGGAATTCGGATCACCTTGCCATCGTTGGACGGCGTCAATCCCAAATCCGCCTTAAGTATTCCCTTTTCAATGTTTCCCATTGCGCTCTGATCGTAGGCCTGAATCACCAAAAGACGGGGTTCGGGGGCCGAGAGGCTGCCCAGCTGATTCAGTGGGGTTGGTGACCCATAATAATCCACCATGACCCCTTCCAGCAGCGCCGTGGAGGCCCTCCCTGTACGGACCTTGGCAAGATCCTTACGGAAGGCGACCACCGTTTTATCCAACTCTTTTTGCAGATCAGAGAAAAATGATTCCGTCATTTGCTTCCCATGCTTACAAGGGTCCCTAATCTTTCCCCACAGACTACCCTCCGGATATTTCCCTTTGCCATGATATTGAAGACCACAATGGGAAGATGATTGTCCATACAAAGGGAAATAGCTGTAGCATCCATTACCTTGAGTTCCTTCCTCAGCACCTCCATATGGGTCAACTCGCCGTACAATTTGGCATGACTGCTCTTTAAAGGATCCGCATCATATACCCCTTCCACCTTTGTGGCCTTGAGAATTACCTCTGCCCCAATCTCCGTGGCGCGCAGGCTGGCTGTTGTGTCAGTTGTGAAATAAGGATTGCCCGTCCCTCCTGCGAAGATGACCACTCGTCTCTTTTCCAGGTGGCGGACCGCCCTTCGGCGGATGTATGGTTCGGCCACCTGGCGCATCTCGATGGCTGACATCACACGGGTGGGAACTCCAATCTTTTCTAGGGCATCTTGTAAGGCCAGGCTGTTGATAACCGTTGCCAGCATTCCCATGTAATCGGCGCTGGCCCGATCCATCCCCGCTTCGCTAGCCTCTGAGCCCCGAAGGATATTTCCACCTCCGATGACCAGGGCCATTTCGCAGCCCAGTCCGTAGACCTCCTTAATCTCTTCGGCAAAGCTTCGTACTGTCTTGCCATCAATTCCATACCGTTGCGCCCCAGCAAGAACCTCTCCTGTAACCTTCAAGATAATACGATTATACTTGAGGTTCCCACTGCTCATATAACGTCCGTTCCACCTGGCCTATTGCTTACCGATCCCTTCACCGACATGAAATCGAGTAAAACGACTCACCTGAACATTTTCGCCGACTTTCGTCACCACCTCGCGGATCAAATCCTCAACGTGACGATCAGAGTCCTTGATAAACTCCTGCTCAAGGAGGCAGACCTCAGAATAAAAATGCTCTATTTTACCGTCAACGATCTTGTCTATGACTTTTTCGGGTTTACCCAGATCTTGGGCCTGCCGTCGATAAATCTCTCGTTCCCTTTCCGTTTCATCCGAAGGGACGTCATCCCGGCGAACATACCGAGGACTAGCTGCTGCAATTTGCATCGCAACGTCTTTCAATAGAGCTTGAAACTCCGGCGTCCGAGCCACAAAATCCGTCTCGCAGTTCAACTCGACTAAAACTCCGATCTTGCCTCCCCCATGGATATATGCACCCACCAGTCCCTCAGCCGCCACCCTGCCCTGTTTCTTAGCAGCCAGCGCCAGGCCCTTTTGGCGTAGATAGTCCACGGCCTTTTCCAGGTCTCCCCCAGACTCCAGCAAGGCCTTTTTACAATCCATAATCCCTGCCCCGGTTTTTTCTCGAAGATCTCGAACCCATGTGGCGTTGATTTCCATTTGATCTAACTCCCCTCCAACGGCGGAGCCTGAACCGGATCGGGTTCCTGGGATTTAATCGCTGACCCCGACACCGTCTCCTTCCCTCCAGCTTCTGCAGCGCTCTCGGAGATCGCCCTCCCCTCGGTCGCGGCATCAGCGATGATGGTACAAAAAAGACGTATGGCACGAATGGCATCATCGTTTCCCGGCACTTTGTAATCCACCATGGCCGGATCACAATCAGTGTCTATCACGGCCACCACGGGAATCCCCATTTTTCTGGCTTCTAGAACTGCAATCTCTTCCTGTTTAGGATCGATGACAAAAATAGCATCCGGAAGTTTTTTTATCCCCTTGATGCCGCCCAAGGCACGCTCCAATTTATCCTTCTCCCGCGATAGGCTCAGCATCTCTTTCTTCTTCAAGGCCTCGATAATCTTGGGATCACTCTCCATCTCCGTCAGTTTCTTGAGACGCTCGATGCTCTGACGTACCGTCTGAAAGTTGGTGAGAGTCCCTCCAAGCCACCGATGATGCACATAAAACATCCCACAACGCTCGGCCTCCTCTTTGATCGAATCCTGCGCCTGCTTCTTAGTACCTACAAAAAGGATCTGTCCTCCTGACGAAACCAATTCTCGAATAAATTCATAGACATCCTTAAACATCTTTACGGTTTGCTGCAGGTCAATAATATGAATACCGTTACGGGCCCCAAAAATATAAGGCTTCATTTTGGGGTTCCAACGACTGGTCTGGTGCCCAAAATGAACCCCAGCTTCAAGAAGCTGTTTCATAGAAATTTCTGTCATATGCTCCTTACCTTCTGTTTCATATTGCTATCCTATTTTCCCGATGTTCTCCCGACATCCCTACTGGGTGCACGGGAATAACAAAAGCTCGTTAAAAATGCCCCCGAAGGTTTCCACCCCAGGGACGGAACCATGGAGCCATCCGCCTTCAACAGGACCCAAAAGTGCTTATAGAAGATGGGCTTTTAGCAAAAATTAGGGACTTACGCAAGGGAACCACACGGCTGGAGCAGTACAGATGAGCAAAGGGGGAGGTCATTGACTCATAGATTCGAGAAACTCTTTGTTGTCTTTAGTCCCATGGATCTTGTCCAATAGGAACTCCATTGCCTCCACCACGTTCAACTGAGACAACACCTTGCGCAGGACCCATATTCTGTTGAGATCTTCCCGGAGGATCAAAAGTTCCTCTTTTCTTGTTCCTGACTTGTTGATATCAACGGCCGGAAAGACCCGTTTGTCCATCAGCCGGCGGTCCAAGTTAATTTCCATGTTGCCGGTTCCCTTGAACTCCTCGAAGATAACCTCATCCATTCGGCTGCCGGTATCAATGAGGGCCGTCGCAATAATCGTGAGGCTTCCCCCGCCTTCGATATTGCGTGCAGCTCCGAAGAACTTCTTTGGCTTGTGAAGCGCATTAGAGTCTACTCCGCCGGAAAGGATCTTCCCGCTTGGGGGGACTACTGCATTGTATGCCCTGGCAAGGCGGGTAATGCTGTCCAAAAGGATCACGACATCCCTCCCGTGCTCCACCAGGCGCTTGGCCTTCTCAATCACCATCTCGGCAACCTGAACGTGACGGGTTCCGGGCTCATCAAAAGTGGAACTCACTACCTCGCCGTTCACGGAGCGCTGCATATCCGTGACTTCCTCGGGTCGCTCGTCAATTAGCAAGACAATCAGGACCACTTCTTTATGGTTGTGGGCGATGGCCTTAGCGATATTTTGCAGCATCATGGTCTTGCCGGTTCTTGGAGCCGCTACGATCAACCCCCTCTGTCCCTTCCCAATGGGATCCAAGAGATCGATAATTCTGGTCGTAAATTCATCGGGCTGGTATTCCAATCGTAGACGTTCGTTGGGATAAAGCGGTGTTAGGTTATCAAACAGGATCTTTTCCCTGGCCTTGTCAGGATCCTCATAGTTAATGGATTCCACTTTGAGCAAGGCAAAATAGCGTTCACCTTCCTTGGGGGGTCGTATATGTCCAGAAATAATATCCCCCGTACGAAGCCCGAAGCGGCGGATCTGACTTGGAGAGACATAGATGTCGTCGGGACCAGGGAGGTAATTATAGTCAGGGGCTCGCAGAAAACCGAAGCCGTCCGGCAGAGTCTCAAGCACCCCCTCTCCGTAGATGTATCCATTTTTCTCGGTCTGGGCCTGAAGGATGGCAAAGATCAACTCCTGCCGGCGCATATTAGCCGCACCTTCAATACTGAAGTTCTTTCCAATAAGCGCCAACTCGGCGATTTTTTTGCCCTTAAGAGAGGTCAGGTTTAACCCGTTATGGTCCACCGCCTCCGACTCGGACTGGTTCCTCGTACTAGTCATAAAAACATCTCTCCTTCCATCACTCTATGTGAACTCTCTGATAACCCATCACCCATCTTTGATAGTTCCCACATATAAAAAATAACAAAGGTACTTATACCTAACATAAATCGAACGAATTAATGGAACACTTAATGGGTCGAGTTGGGGGGTTATCTGGCAGCAACAGCATTGTAATTGACAAGGACTTTGATCCGGATGTGAACCTTTTATTAGAAACTCAATTCAAACTTTTTGTCGAGAACGGCGATGATAACTTTGACGAGAGGTTAGTTTAAAAGAATTTCGCGGTCTGCGGATCGTGCAGGTTTTATGCTAAGAAAAAATGAACCCCTTGTCAACCCCTTGGCAATTTTTCCCCTTGTCGTTAACGCACTGTTTTTTTAAAGTGTCTAAAAGTCCTCTCATGTCTGGAAACCAAGGAGCCCGGCACTCCAGTGCAACCCCCGTGCGGGGGTGAGTCAATCTTATCCGCTCTGCATGCAGTGCCTGACGAGGAAAACCGACGAGACTCGGGATTCCCAGATTCACTTTTTTAGAAATTCCCTGCCTCTTCTCACCATAGACCTGATCCCCTACAACAGGATTACCCTGGTCTGCCAGGTGAACGCGAATCTGGTGAGTACGTCCCGTAGAGGGTCTCAGATGAATCAGCGTGACCCAATAGAGAGGGCCATGCCGCAAGGCTAAACAAAAAGAACCCGAAACTTCCCATTCTGTGACGGCATCTCTCGAGCGAGGAAGAGAGTGAAGGCTAGACATCCTCTTCCGATCTCTCCGATGACGCCCTATGGGACGATTGATCGTTCCGCTCGGGCGGTCCACCTTGCCCCAAACCAAGGCAACATACTCTTTGCTGATTCTCCTCTCCTTGAACTGTAGGGCCAGATCATAAAAGGACCTCTCGTTCTTAGCCACGACCATGACACCTGAAGTATCTTTGTCCAACCGATGAACGATTCCCGGACGCCGTTCTCCTCCGATACCCTGCAGATTCGGACAGTGATACAGGATCGCATTGACCAATGTCCCTCGGAAATTCCCTGTGGCCGGATGGACTACCATGCCGGGTGGTTTGTTTACAACAATTAGGTCCTCGTCTTCATAGAGGATATGAAGCGGAATCGCTTCGGGTTCCAATTCTGTATCTACTGGAGGCAACCACTGGACCTCGATTCGATCGCTCAGCTTAAGCCGAACGCTCGCCTTTGTCCTTCGGCCGTTGACTGTGACTAGGCCCTTAGCAATCAGCTTCTGTATTGATGAACGACTCGGGCCAACCGTCCTTTCCATTGACCCAGTTCGTGGCAAACCCTCCCTGAAACCGGCGTCCTCACCTCCATCGATCGATGGAGGCCACTCCACAGACTCGAGGAGATAATTAGCCAAGAAGATATCCACCCGCATGCCTATGTGTTTCCCATTCACTATGGATTGACGTGTGGTCATCGAGCAGAGTCACCCCCCCAACTCGGCGGGTTTAGCTGTGCAGATGTCTCTGAATACTTCCTGAGCGCACAGGACGTCGTTCTTCATCTGTTCGACCAAAAGATCCACAGACGAAAACTTTTTTTCTTCCCGTATCTTCTTAACGAAATGAAGTTGCACAGGCTGGTTGTAGAGGTCTCCTTCAAAATCAAGGATATAACTCTCGATGGTCCTGGGTCCCTCTCCAAAAGTGGGGTTATGCCCTATATTGGTGACACTCGGCCACTGATGCCCGTCCGCCCTCAAAAATGTCGCATATATCCCGTCCGAGGGAAGCACCTCAGTCTGGTTGAAAACATTGGCCGTAGGAAATCCCAAAACCCTCCCTCGCTGGTGACCTCGCACCACTCGCCCCGTAATAAAATGATAGCGGCCAAGGACACTGCGGACCGAGTGTACCTCTCCCATCTCGATCAACTCTCTGATGCCAGTGCTGCTGATCCGCCGGCCTTGATCTGCTACCTGGTCTACCACGCACACCTCGAACCCTGACTCTGCTCCCCATCGGGTGAGATCATCCACACAACCCCTCCTCGCCTTGCCAAACCGAAATTTTTTTCCCACAAAGATCTTATGGACCCTTAGTGCGTCGATGAAATACCTCTGGATAAATTCCTTTGCTTCCAAGTTAGCAAAGGCCATATTAAATTCTTGGATAACCACAACGTCCACACCAACGGATCGGAGAAGTGCCAACTTGTCCTTGTGTGTCAAAATCATCCGAGGGGCCCGCTCAGGGGTCAAGATCTTCAGTGGGTGGGGCTCAAACGTGAGAACAACCGAACGACCGCCACTATCCCTTGCATCCTGAACCAACCGCCGGAGTAAGGCTTGATGACCCAAGTGAATACCATCGAAGTTTCCCATAGATAGACTGGGCTTGGGAATTGAAAGCCTGCGGTTTTCAATATGACGCAGAATCTCCATAATTGCTTGAATAAAAGCGATCAGCCGTCAGCTTTCAGGTTTTTTCCCTCCCATTGCTGACCGCTGATAGCTGATTGCTAGAAGCTTAAAAGACGGGTCTGTTTGGCTCAGAATTTCCGAGGGGTTATGATTCCAAGGCCTTCACCTTCTCTTTTGCCTTAACCGCCTCTCGCGAATCTGGGTACCTGACAATAAGTTCCTGAAGAATTAAACGGGCATCCACCTTGTCTCCCAACTCTGCAAAGGCGAAGCCCTGCTTTAACAGCGCTGCCGGTACCTTATCCCCCTTCGGGTATTTGCGCCGAACCGCGTCAAATTCAAGGATGGCCTGGTCGAACTGCCTTATTGCGTAATAGCTCTCCCCAATCCAGTATTGGGCATTGTCCGCATACTCGCTCTTAGAATGCTTCTTCAGAAACCTCTTAAATCTGGCAATAGCACCACGGTAATCTTTTCGCTCAATCAGTCTCCACGCCTGATCATAATCCCCCCGTTCGCTTTCTTGTTCACGTGAGAGAGCGGGTGCCACCTTTTTGGGTTTAACACCCAGCGCAACCCCTCCCGAGGGCAAGGCATTAGTTTTCCCCTGGGTCACTCGGAGGACGGCCTCGTGCAAGATTTTGAATTCCTTTTCCCGCGCCTGGAGAAGGGTGCCTTGAGCTTTGAGTTCATCTTCAATCCTGGCAAGCCGGGCACTCAGGTCCTTCATCATTTGGCCCCCCTCACGTGCCGACTGGCCTATCTGGCGGTTCATCTGATGTTGAATTTCCCTTACCTTCTCCCCAAAGGCACTGAGATCCCTCTGCATCTCCTGAAGAGTGGCCTGGGTATCCGCCAAGCGCGAGCGGACACCGTCGAGCCCACTTCGGAGTGCATTATTCTCGTCGCGGACGGTGGCATTTTCTCTCCGAAGACGCTGCTGCTCCCTTGCGACAAGCGTTAGTTCTTGAGGGCCAACGCACCCAGAGAAGAATACACCACTCAACACGAAGGGGATGAGATTAAATCGCTTCATGGAACTTTAAAATATCAGGTGAAAGGAGTCAGAATTCAGAATCATGATATCTGAATTCTGATATTCCGACTTCAAGAAGAGGGGCGAACCGTGATGGTGACGAAGTGGACGCGACGGTTCTTATTCCAGCATCTCTCCGATCTCTCCTTACACACAGGTAACTCCTCGCCATAACTTATGGTCGACAATCGATCCGGAGAAACCCCCAGGGTAGCAAGGTAACCCTTCGCTGCCTGTGCCCGTTTAGCACCTAAGGCCAAATTGTATTCATTGGTCCCTCGCTCATCGGCGTGCCCCTCGATTTCGGAACGCGCTGACTGATTGGCCTTCAGCCACTCAGCGTTGGAGTTAAGAGTCTCCCGAGCCTCTGGCAGAAGGCTGTAGCTGTCAAAGTCAAATTGGATGTCGTTTAGAGCGTTGGAACCGGCCATAGTCGGGGAAGAGGGAATCTCCGTGCCTCTGCGAAATGCCTCCAGACTCGAAGGTTGATTCGCTGCTATGCCAGGTGTCTGCTTGGCAGCCATAGACTCGGTTGAAGAAGAGCCCTCTGGAGCGCTAGTTTGCACTGGGGGACATCCGGTAAGCCAAAGAAATGCAACAAGAACCAAGCCGAGCCGTGGAGTAATCCACCAAATACTCATCTTTCCCTCCTTATCTTACCTTGAGGTTCTCAAACCCCGATCCAAAATTTTATCTCTTCTGAGTCTCTGAATTGACGAGGAGAAATTAGATTGTAATCCCAGATTCTGGCCCTCAATTGTTTATTGTATCCGGGCTAATCCAGACGTGGAGACCACGAAGGATTTGTATCATCTCCTTTGGAGTCTGTCAATCGTATTTGATTCTCACCGCTCGCTCGCATGATGTAAAGATGGTAACGACCTCGCCTGCTCGAACTGAAAGCGATATATCTCCCGTCGGGGGACCAAGAGGGGTCCTCGTTATCGCCCGAATTGGACGTGAGCATCTGTACGTCACCGCCCTCAGAGTTAATGGTAAATATTTCAAAACGGCCGCCAGACAATCCAGTATACACGATCCTATCTCCTTTGGGTGACCAGTTAGGAGATGTATTGTATCCCCCTGTGTAGGTGAGCCGCCTCGTTTCTTTTTCTTTGAGATCCAAAATGTAGAGCTGGGGACTTCCGCTCCGATTGGAGACAAATACCAACTGGTCTCCGCTAGGGGACCAAGTAGGAGAAACATCGATACCAGGATTCTTCGTAAGACGCCGAATTATTTTTCCCTTATGATCCAATAGATAAATATCAACGTTACCATCTCTTTCTAGAGTAAGAGCCACATTTTTCCCATTGGGGGACCACTTCCCACCTAAATTCAGACCCTTACGAGAGGAAAAGTTAGTTTCCTTCCCAGATAAGAAGTCAAATTGGTAGACGCCAGGCTTACCGTCCTTATAAGAGGTGTAGAGGATTGCGCGTCCGTCAGGGGCCCAAGAAGGAAACAGGTTAATGGTACGATTCTTCGTGACCTGAATCTTTTCAGTCCCATCCAGGTGGAAGACATAAATTTCCTTAAAACGCCCCCCTGTCGTGGAAACGAATGCGATCCTCGTGTCGAAGATGCCCCGCACACCGGTGAGTTGGAAAATAATTTCGTCTGCGAACTTATGCGCAATCCTGCGGAAATCTTTCAACTTTCCTGTGAACCTTTTCCCGACAATCTGTTTCCTCTGATAGACATCATAAAGCCGGAACTCCGTGACGAGAGTCTCCCCCTTGATCTCGAATCCTCCTTTCACCAGCGCCTCTGCACCAATGGTTGACCAGTCACGAAAATCGAAGCCCCCCAATTTGATCCCGCTCCTCTGAGGGTCCTCGATATATGAAGAGCGATCCAACATCCGGAACCAGCCCGAGAGAACCATGTCGCGAGCCACGACGTCCGCTATCGCTTCCGAGAGATTCTTATCATCCACAACTTGGCCCAAGTTCTTAAGCGGAGAGACCGCTATGGGAAACCGCTCCGCCCCAGGTCCGACGATCAGCCCTTTCACCTGAGCGTAGAGAGGGTCGGCGCCAAACCATGTCCAGACCGTTAATAGTGACAAAAGAATGGGTCCCGATATGGATAACCTACCCACTTAGATCCCCCGGTCGAAAAGTCAGTTCCACATTCTTAAAATCATTTCGGTAGCTATCCGGAGCGGGCGGTAAAGGGCTCGCCCTACTCACTGCTCGAATGACCGAATCGTCGTAGGACGGATCTCCTGAGGCGTCAACTACTCTAAGCTTTACCACCTCCCCGTTCTCCAGAATACCAAAACGGACGGTCACCTCCAGATCAGTCCTCTTTCCCACCCATGTCCAGCGTTTTTTAATGAGCTGGAGCATTCGGTTTCGATAGATCAAGAACTCAATACCTTTGATCATCCCACCCTCTCGACCATCCCGCTTAGGACCCGCCGCAACTTGACCCTTGCCAGAACCGACCCCTGCTCCCTTAACCTCGCTTTTCTCCTCTTTTGCTTTTTTCGCCCGTTGCTTGACTCTCTCAACAGCGGCCTGAATCAGCCTATTACGCACATCGGTGGAGAGGCCCCCTTCCGTTCGCTCCTTCTGTTTCACCCTCTCTTTGGACTCTTTCAAGATTGTCCTACTTGCCGTTTGCGAAGCACTCTTCTTTACTTTCTTCCTTGGTTTCTTACTTGGTTTATTCGTCTTCTTTTTGACCAACGCCACCTTCGTACGCTGCTCAACCTTTTTCACCTTCTTTTTTTTTGCAGCCCGAGAGGAACTTTTTTTCTTAACTTTTTTGGGCTTCTTCTTTGATACCGGAGCAGTCTTGACCCCTACATTGAGGGACCGCCCGCCGATCTTTTCCCCACCCACCAAATCAACCGTATAGACCGGATATGAGACAGCTCCACGAGAGGAGGCTTGGGGAAAGAAGAACAGTATCCCGATCATGACAATGTGAAGAAGGCCAGAAAGACAGACCCACCGCCCTAATGCGCTGCCTTCCTTCACATGAGGTGAGGGCGAAGCCCTTTCGTCTCCGTGCTTCAGGGATGAATGCGGCTCCACGCCTTACCCCTTCCTTGAACGGGGACGAGTAATCATTCCAAGCTTCGTCATACCTGATTCTTTGATCACTTCTATAGTTCTCATGACGATTCCGTAACGGACATTCTGGTCTGCTCTGAGAAAGACCTCTTTACCCTTTTGGATCTTGCTAATAGCTCGAAGCTTTTTTCCAAGGTCCTTCAGTTTAATTTGATTATCGTTAAGATAGATCCTCCCGTTTTTAGTAATAGTAACAATCAGCGGATCCTCCTTGCCCGTGATAGCCCCGCCCTTGATCTGCGGCAGATTTACCTGGACCCCCTGCTGAATAATGGGGGCAGTCACCATAAAGATGACTAGGAGCACGAGCATGACATCCACGAAAGGCGTCACGTTGATCTGGGAAATAGTGCCCCTGTCCTGTCGGTTATTTAGGTCAGCAGCCATAACGGACTCCCCTTTCAGCGTGTCCTACTAGTCCATCCTTCCATTTATTTAACGAAATGACGCTCCGCGATATTTAAAAATTCATGTGAGAAATTATCCATATCGGCGGCCAAGACTTTGATCTTGTTGGCAAAGTGATTGTAAGCCATCAGGGCAGGAATGGCAGCGAACAAACCCGCTGCTGTGGCAATGAGGGCTTCGGCAATTCCGGGGGCGACGGCTTGGATGCTGGAGGAATGGGTCACGCTGAGGCCCCGGAAGGCATTCATAATTCCCCAAACCGTACCAAATAACCCTATAAACGGAGTTGTACTAGCCGTTGTAGCCAAAAAGGTTAGTGCCTTATCGAGTTTGGTAATCTCCACGGTCGTCGCCCGTTTCATAGCCCGGGTTACGTTTTCGACCCCCCCCAAATCCGTGGTTAACACCCCACCATGCGGATTTTCCTTTTTGATGTGGGAAACCCGGCGCAGTTCCTCGAAGCCTGAACGAAAGACCTGGGCCACCGGACTCATCGGTAACTCCCTACAGGCATCATAGACGGAAGGTAGACTATGGCTATCCCAATAGATCTTGAGGAACTTAGACGATTGACGCTTTGCCGCACGCACCTGGCGGTACTTATAGAAGATGATCCCCCAGCTGACCACCGAGAACAATACGAGGAGGTAGAGAACTGCTTGAACGAGCAGCCCAGACCCCTTGACGAGATCCAAAACCCCCTGTTGCCGCATAGCCAATGAGCTTGTCTGGGCTAGAAGCTCGAGGGACCAAAAGGAGGGCATCATTTATTCCAATAACTTATTTAAAAAAGTATTATAATCATTATACTTAGTCAAACGGCCATTCCCTATTTTATATCACAAGTCGGTGCAGTAAGCTAAAAGTTTCCATCAGTTGCCATGATCCGAACTGTCGATGAGCTTGACCTGAAGGACAAGAGGGTTTTTGTACGGGTAGACTTCAACGTCCCTCTTCGCGACGGAAAAATAACAGAAACACACCGAATTGACGAGACCCTGCCCACCTTGCGCTTGGTCTTGACCAAGGCAAAAAAGGTCATTGTTGCCTCGCATCTGGGAAGGCCCAGCGGGAAAAAACAGCCCATCTGGAGTCTGACACCGGTGCGAGACCACCTGGAACGTTCTCTCTCCTGCCCTGTTATTCTGGCACCGGACTGTATTGGCTCCGAGGTGGAGGCCTTGGTTCGTAACGGGCGTCAGTCCAAGGTGATTCTTTTAGAAAATCTGCGTTTTCATCAAGGGGAGGAGGCCAATGATCCCATCTTCTCCAAGTCGCTCGCCACTCTAGCGGACGCCTACGTCAACGATGCATTCGGAGCAGCGCACAGGGCCCACGCTTCAACTTCTGGTATGGTTAAATTTTTCCAAGAAAAAGGAGCAGGGCTTCTCTTCAAGAAAGAGCTCGAATATCTCGGTCGTATACTCACTTCTTCCGAGCGGCCTCTCGTCGCACTCCTGGGCGGAGCCAAGGTCTCCGACAAAATCGGTGTCCTGCAAAACCTGATTCAAAAGGTGGATAGCCTCCTTGTGGGAGGCGGGATGGCGTACACCTTCCTCAAGTCCAGAGGTACACCCGTAGGGAAATCCATGGTGGAGGAGGATCGTGTTCCCGTGGCGAGCGAACTCACCGCGCGATCGGAGAGACGCAAAGTGTGCCTCCTGCTCCCTACAGATCATGTGACGGCTGAGAATATCGAGGGCGACCGAGAACCCATCATTACGGAAGATAAAATTCCGGCGGACTCTATCGGATTGGACATCGGGCCAAAGACTATAGCCAGATTCATTGCCGAGATACGCAAGGCCAAGATGGTGCTCTGGAACGGTCCCATGGGCCTCTTCGAACAGGAAAGATTCAGCCATGGAACGAGTTCCATCGCAAAGGCCCTGGCAGAATGCGAGGCCATCAGCATCGTTGCAGGAGGAGAGACCGTGGCAGCTGTCAAACAAGCCGGCGTGGGGGACAAAATGAATCATCTCTCCACTGGTGGAGGAGCAGCACTGGAGTTTCTCGAGGGGAAAAATCTTCCTGGTATCCAGGCATTAGAGGTATCTAAATGAAGCCGCCCTTGGTTGTAGCCAACTGGAAAATGCACGGAACGCGAGTCGAGGCCCAAAATCTTGCTCGGCAGATCTTTAATGGGGTGAAGGACCAATGGAACGTGGAGGTGGTTCTCGCCCCTCCCTTCACAGCCCTGGCGACCGTTGCCGATGAGTTAAGAGGGAGCGGGCTCCGGTTGGCCGCACAAAACGTTCACTGGAAAGAAGAAGGTGCGTTCACTGGAGAGATCAGCCCAAAGATGCTGCGAGAGACCGGTTGCACATTTGTACTGATTGGCCACTCAGAGAGGCGCCATCTCTTTGATGAAAACGATCAAATGGTAGCCAAAAAAATGCTGGCCCTTCTTCGGGCAGACCTTTGGCCGATTCTCTGCGTCGGAGAAACGCTGCAGGAGAGAAAAAAAGGCATGACCAGAAGAGTGATCTCACGCCAACTCACAGCTGCATTGAAGGGTGTATCGAAAGATGCTATAGAGAATATCAACGTAGCTTATGAGCCCGTGTGGGCCATCGGCACAGGCCATACCGCCACGCCAGACCAGGCTAGCGACGCTCATCGTTGGATTCGGGACGTGATGAACCGTCTGTTTGGAACCACCAAAACCATGCAAATTCGGATCCTATATGGTGGAAGTGTACGACCCGAGAATGCGGCAGAGCTGGCGCGGGCATCAGAGGTCAATGGCCTGCTGGTTGGAGGTGCGAGCCTCAAGGCGGAGGAATTTCTCAGGATCATCAGTCAGTTCGCGTAGTCCTTTGCATTTGTGTTGGAGCAATATTAAGAGGACATAGGGATGCTGACACTAATTACCGTTATCCATATCATTGTGAGCTTAGGCCTGATCCTGGTTGTGCTCCTACAGACCGGCAAAGGAGCGGAAATGGGGGCCGTATTCGGAGGATCCAGCTCTACAATCTTCGGCAGCAGTGGCGCGGGAAATTTCCTTACCCGGGTCACCACCGGTATGGCTGTTGTTTTCATGCTGACATCGCTCACCCTGGGGTATTTCTCGGGGAAAAAACCATCCTCCAGCATCTTTGAAAGACAGGGTGCCGAGGTACAACCCGCCGACCAGAAATCCATCCCAACTGGCGATGAACAGACTGGGAGCACCCCAGTCTCCATCCCGCAGCCGGACAAACCCTCCAGTCCTTAAACACGGTTGGCAGTTCCTGTCCACCGGGGCCCGGATGCAACATCGGATGTGCGAGGATGGCGGAAACGGCAGACGCGCTAGTTTGAGGGGCTAGTGCTCGGAAGAGCGTGGGGGTTCAAGTCCCCCTCCTCGCACCAACATTTTCAGGTACTTAGAGGTTTCTCTCATTCGTCCTGGCAAAGTCGCTTTTTTCCTGTAAACACCCTGTAAACATTTTTTGGAAGGATTCCCGGATCTGGTTGTCCGATAGGTTTGTGTACCGGCCAGCCATTCCCCGTATTTTGTGACCCATGCCAATCTCGGCGACCTCGAAGGGTAGACCCGACGCAGCCCACTTCGTCCGGGCGCAGTGACGAAAGTCTCTAAACTGGAAGTCCTTAATCTTGGCATCCTGTACCACCCTCTCGAAGGCGTGTCGTAGGGTGGCTTTTGGGATTGGCCGCCCGTCTCTCGTGAACACCCTGTTCTCCGTATTGGGAAGTCGCTTAAATTCCGTTTTGAGTTCGTTCAAAACCTCTTCTAAAGCAGATACTATGCCCACGCGCTGATCCGCGCCCGTCTTTTCTCTGCCACCCTTGACCTTTATGAGACCGTCTTTCACGCTGTCCCAGGTGAGATTTACCAAAACGCCCCTATCCAGTGCGGCCTCGTTCGCGGCAATCATGACTCGCTGGAGCCACCGAGGCGAGACATCGAGGAGCGCCTGGTATTCATCATCTGTTAGTGTCCTGTCTCGCGGCGTCTCTGCCTCTTTCTTGACCCTCGGGGCTTCACCGCGTAGCCCGGCATCGGAGGCCAGGTTCAATGCGGCAATCAGGCAGCTCACCTCCCGGTTGATGGTACTACCCATGATTTTCTTGTCCTTGTCCTTGACTGCTTCCCCGTGGCGAATTAGGGACTCAGATAGCCGCCGATTCTTGTATTCCATGATCGAAATTTTGTCGATCTTCGAGAGCAGGAACGAACCCATGAGGCGCTTAAGGTGCGCACACTGCGCTTTTTTGGTCTT
>JAZFYO010000352.1:0-5409 GCA_036443615.1 Binatia bacterium
CCAGCACCGGGGCACCGAGTAGCTGAAAGAATGAATAGGTGGCGCTCAGAAGCCCGTATACCAGCGCGTTGCCGCCGAACTTCGTGACGAGGATCACCAGGAAAGGGATCACGATGCTGTAGCCCAGTGTCCCGATAAAGTTCACCAGGAGGATGGGATAGAGCGAGGGCTCCCTTGTTGCCGTCGGCGCGTGATCAGTGCTCACGGGATTACGTTTTTTAGCCAGGAACCTGAGCTAGATTCCATGCTGCCCCCCCTTTGAAGAGATCTTGAAAAAGATCAACCAGGGAATCTAAAGAGCAGTTTTACAGCGAGAGCGTGGAAAAGAATATTTCAACGTAAATTTCTGCAGGCAGGGTTAACGTTCCCAACAAAGAAAAGCAATGGCTCCACCAGCAGTGAATTCCCCTTTATTTCGGTTACGGAGCAGTTGCAGGTGACGGAATGTTGGTCTCGCCGGTCTCGCTGGCACTCAGCTCGCGTATGGTCTTGGTCAACGCTGTCCGGAGCGCTTCTGCTTGTTCACTGCTAACATTGCGACGTACCAGAATGTCCGTGGGATGTGCGGGTTTGCCATAAAATGCCCGGTTCCATTCGTCCTTGGGTTCGATGATCGAACCTTCAAGAGTTACCCCTACGAAGGCTCCCTTGGTCCGCGTGAAGAGGAGGATATTCGCTGTCTTGACCCCACCACCGCCACCTGCAAGTCCGGTTGCAATATTGATCTCGAGGCCCATCTTGAGCGTTGTTGCGAGCAGGGTATCCACATCGTGGACAGTCCTCATCAACAGCACTACCTCTGCCATCTCGGCGCCGATCTGAGGGCCAAAGTTTACCGAGCCCATCGTATAGAATGCCGGGTAGCTCCACTCACCCGTCTGTTCATCGCGACCCAGGAAGACACCGTTTCCACCTGAAGCACCGAATATAAAGCCGCCCTTTAAGAGCATTGGCACGATGAAGATCCCCTTGGACGTTTTCAGGTGCTTGCGAAACGTATACTGAGCAGGGTCGGTCACGAAATTCTCCAGGGTTGTGACTGCCTTGTCAACGAGTTCAGCTGGTTGACCGTTGATGTCCTCGTCGGCAGATGCCGACACGATTGCAAAAGCAAAAAACGCTACTGCAATCATCCATGCAAGGATATCTAATTTCATCCTAGTCATTCTTGCAGTCTCCTTTGCGCAGGAATTTTACCCATTTTACACAAAGTATCTCAATTAGACAAGATGTTTTATCTAAGGACGCATCATATAGAGAGGTCGAATGAGATACGAGTGCCCGTTCGGATGGGGATATAGAAAAAAAACGATGAACCTCGATTGCCTTGCTAGAATTCTAAAACGATTTGTCCTCCAAGCACAAAGGCATCCGGGATGTTGCCCGTTCCCCCGGGCCTGATAATGTACTGGAGGTCAGGCTGTATGCTGAGCCATGGAGCGATCTCGAAATTGTGCGTCAACTCCAGCACCATCTCATAGATCTCGCTGAGATTATTGCTAAACTGGCCGTAGGCAAATCCCCAGGAGGTTGTATCGTTGTCCCGCCCTGGAATGAGACCCCGGTAAACCAGACCCCCCGTAACGAAGTATGGGAACGTGTTGACTTCTTCGAGCGGTGCGAACGTCGCCACCAGGAAGGGCGTCAACCCTTGATTGCCAGCTGAATCCTCCTCACGATAGACCGTCTGATCCATATAGAAATAGAAGCCGTAATTGCCATGGCGGGCTTTACCTGTGTCTGAAAGATCCTCAAACCGGTTGGAATCGTAATAGGATCCAACGTAATAATTTCCGGGCAGCCCCGCAGCATCTCTACCCTGGTTGTGCTCATACCCTATTTGGAGAACCGTAATGGCACCCTTTGACCTTCGGATGCTGAAATCGACCCCATGTTTGCTGTCCTTTCCGATGGTAACGTCAGAGTAGTACACGCCCCCCTTAACGTACCACTCTTCGACCGGCTCAAACCTTGCACGGAAACCCCACGTCGCCACAGGCCCCACCGTGAAAGATGGAATGTTCACTTGCACGCCCTGCGTGTTGCCGTTGAAGGCGGTTTGCACGAAGGTCCCAAGCAGATCCGAGATTAGAAAGTCGTCCCCCATACCAATGCGCCCCGCCAGAAGGCTCAGGCGGTCTTTGAGCAGGGACTGCTCAAGAGAAAACTGGTAGAGTCGCAGGGAGCCGGTGCCAAAGTGGTCGGTGAGACCAAAGATTTGGGCGGCAGTGAAGAAGTTGCCAATCTTCCTTTCTGAAAGATCCCACCCGGAGCGGTAATCTCCCGAGATGTCAAACACCAAGCCTTTTAATCCCAGCTGCTTTTCAAAATCGTAGCCCCAACCGAATTCAAGTCCTCCGGCATATTGGAACCCTCTGCGGACTCCGCCTGACACATTGCCGAGAAGATCTGTGGTGTATCTTGCCCACGCGGTGATGCCGATCTTCTCGAGCCTATCGCGTAGTCCATTCCAGTCTCCGGTCATAGTTTCGCGGCGAGTCCAGGAATCGAGGAAACTACGGCCCTTGTGATCGCTATCCGACGAAGAGGTCTCTGCGGCCCCGAGGTGCGGCGGAATGAAATAACAGACAGCTGCCAGTGCAAAAACTGCGATTATTCTAAAGTTAGCCAAATACAATCAAATCCATCCACAACCATATGAATCACGAGGCCAATAGCGACAAGTCGTACCTTTGGTACCGCAATCATCGCAAGATAGCCCATGATCGCAAGATACGAATGCAGGGGATGAAGTCCGATACCACAGCGCTCAGGATCATAGACCGGATCGGCAAGCAAGTGGTCTAAATCTACTACCATCGTGAGCACCATGATGATCCACGCCCAGCGCCAACGATCAGCAAAGATAGCCCGAGCCGTCCCGGCTGGTACGATTAAATGAAGTGCTAAGTGAAGGATCGGGCGAATCACAATTTAATCAAGTTATATCGAACACGGGGTTTGAATTCCCGTGTTCGACCAAAGGAGAGAGCTGCCGCTTCTCCCCTTTGGAAACCCCATCGGCTTTGTACCCGCCTCAAGAGGCGGGGTTTACATTGAATATATGGAGACGACAACAAACGCTGCCAGCCTGACTATCGGCATACTGGTCAGCACATTTTTACGTTGCACCATATCACGGTCGCCGGAGCATGTAACCCGACAGGAGGTGCTGCGGATAGGATAACGTTCTCGTTAGGGGTGAGGGTTTGATTCCCCGGCGGGTCTTACGTTACGAAACATGAAGTACAGGCTCAGGTCGTATGCAATCTTCAATGTCCCGCAGGCAATAAACGGCGCACCTGCCGAGATGGCCTGCCAAATAACTGTGGCGACGGAAGGACCTAGTGTCCCAGAGACACTACGCCCCACCGAGTTTAGACTTGCCATGGCAACTCGCTCCTCCGCGCCAACGATAGCCATGGTGTAGGAGTCTCGCGCCGGCCCATCCATCTGACCAAGGAACGACCGAAGCTGCCAGAACAGCACCGCCATCCAGGCGGTAGGCGCGAATGCTACGGCAATGAGGAGGAGGCTTGCAGGAATATGGGTAAACACCATGGTGTTGATCAGCCCGATCCGATTAGCCACTTTTGCAGCTACCCAGAGGGAGATAGCCGTCAGGATCCGAGAAAAGAAAAATACCAAGGCCAGCGACCCTAGCTCCAGGCCAAACTTTTCGTTGAACCAATAAGCTACCAGACTCTGGACCATCAGAGAGCTTGCAAAGTGATCGACGCTGAACAGGCCGGTCAATGTGAAGATGATCCGCCTGGAGGGAACTCGAAAAGGATTGGTCCAGGTTCCTCCCCCGTGGGAAACCTCCACTGCGGGAGAAAGCAGAGTGTAGAGGAGCGACACCAAAAACATGCACAAGACGAAGCCCACAAACATCAACTTGGTGGCCTGGATCTCACCTAGGCCAAAAACATCCCGAAAAAAAGTGGGGAGCCCCGCAGCCAGGGCGCCAACAGCGGCAAATCCGGTCGAGAAAATCCGATAGGCTGCATAGAGCTCTGTTCGTTTGTTGGACGGGGCTGCGTCAGCGAGACTTGCCTGCTCCAGTGGTTGAATCGGGCCGGTGGATGCAGGACCTCCCGCATTGCTGAAGGCCCCCAGAAAAGAGAAAACAATGAGGATCAGTACGTTATCGCTCAAAACGAGCGCCAGGCCCACAGAGGCAGTCGTCAAGCTGAAAACTGCGAGGAGTCGTCGCCGGCCCAGCCTATCTGCGACGAGACTAACGAGGAAGGCAAAGAGGGCACCCCCCGCGATGCCGGCGCTAAAAAAGGCTCCGATCTGCACTAGACTGAAGCCAATTTGGGAAAGGTAGACAGCAAGGATCACGGCGATGAACCCATGGGCAAAGGCGCGCCCGCTGCGAGCAAGAATTATGATCTTTCCATCCCGGGTCACCCAATTGAGAGGCATGACAAATCTAGGTGCTCTTCTCTGAACCCCGCCCATCATCAGTGCTCACTTCCAATAATCTGAAGTCCGAACAATATTACATTACCCTACGCAGCGTCGGTGACAAGCTTAATCGACATTATGCCCTAGACATAGATTGGCCATAGGATTATAAATGCCATCTAAGGGAGGGTTCATGATGGATTACCGGCTAGAGCATGTTGCCATTCGATGCAAAGATCTCGAAGAGTCGATTGAGTTCTACCGCAAGCTATTTGGTGGCACCCCTACAGAGGTCAGAACAGGAGCCGGCTATCGATTTTGCTTTGTAAAGATCAACGGTCAGTTTGCCATCCAACTCATGGAATCGAAAGAGCAGACAGGCGCCCATCATTATGGGTTTATCGCGGAGGACGTGGAGCACGTGGCAAAAGAGTTCAAAGAAAAAGGGGTCAAGATATTGAGGGAGAATCGTAATTCGAACGGCAAGCTAACCGGCCTCTTTTTAGAGGACCCAAACGGGCTTCAAGTCGAGATCCGTATACCCCGTTAGCCTCTCCTCGTCCGGAAACAATTTCAGGAAACCGATCGAGTGACAGGCCACTCTGCTAAGGAGTATCCTTATTTCTACGGTTGGAATATCGTCGGAGTAGGGTTCCTCGCTCACTTTGCCTGCGCCTTTTTTCTCTCAAGCACCCTCAGCGTTTTCCTCAAACCACTCACAGCAGACCTGGGAGTCTCACGGGGGGTATTCTCCCTGCTGCGGTCGGGTGAGTACCTCATTATCGGCGCATTGGCACCGCTGGTCGGATCTCTGCTGGACCGGCACGGCGGAAGATGGCTAATGGCCTCTGGCGCCTTGATCTCTGGATCGGGTCTGCTACTCCTCAGTCAGGTTCAAGAGTTCTGGCAGTTCCTCCTCATTCGCTGGGCGCTGACCACCGTTGGGAGTGCCTTCATATGCCACCTGGTTATCAATGTCAGCATCTCCCGCTGGTT